>PHDQ01000010.1 GCA_002841025.1 Bacteroidetes bacterium HGW-Bacteroidetes-13
CAAACCACTTGAAAAATCGGAAATGCCGTCGCGGTTGGCTAATTTTAATACCAAAGGCTGCATGGCATATTTGTGATTGGGATTGGCACCTTGCCGTCCAAAATCGTCTGAGTCATAAAGTGTGATGGAGGCTTGAAACTTTCCAGTAGTAGTAGTTCCTATTTGAACAACATCAATGTATGGACTTAGTGAATTGATGAGCAGTTCGCTAGCAGATGCAGATGAACCGGTCGTGATGACATAAACGCGTGTCAAATTAAGACTGTTGACCGTATTTCCATTAAAGGAATTGACAAAATTATCATTTAAAGCTGCGGGATTGTCCTGTGTAATAATTTGTTGAATTTTATTATTCCAAATTTGCTTGCTAAAAACCTGACCGGTGAATTGCCCGGTAATCATACTGCCCAAATTGCGAGCGGTGGCAACCGATCCACCCGGATTGTATCGAAGGTCGAGAACCAAATCGGTGATGCCGGCAGTTTTAAAAGTTCCGAACACATCATTGAGTTGCGCATCGAAATTGGAAGTGAATCCGTTGTACATCAAATAACCGATTTTATGTCCGCTGAGGTCAAATGTTTTGTTGATAAAAATCGGGTTTTCGGTGAGTACATTGGCTGTGAGCGTTTTGGTAGTTCCGTTGTTTACGAACGAAGGTGGATTGCCTTGCACAAAATCTGCCATGGTAAGGACAATTACATCGTTTCCAAAGAGTAAATTGCTGAAATTATCTACGGTTAGAGTTGTTCCGTTCACTTCAGTAAAAAAATCGCCACGCTTGATGCCATTGTTTGCAGCACTCGAACCGGGCAAAACAAAGCGGACAAAACCGAACAATTGCGTGTTGCTGTTAGGCAAAAACGACAATCGAAAATCCATGCCATTGGATTTTGAAATACCTTGAAAAGATTGTTCTAAGGCAATAAAATCTTCGACAATAACGCTAAACCGATCAACCGTTTGTCGTTGATATAGCAAACTCTCAAACAAATCTTCCGGCGCGGAGAAAGTGTTTAGAAAAACATCCAATTCAGCTTGGTTGGCAAATCGGGTGTCGGCTAAATTGGGGATTTCGGCTTGGTATAAATAAAAAAGATTTAATCCTTTCCAAATAAAATTTTTAACATCATCCGAATTTAATGCAGTGGGATTGTCGTCTCGGTCATCACCCGAGCAAGCGAGCAAAAGAAATCCGAAAATCGCAATATAAAACCACTTATGAAATTTTTTCATGAAAATTATTTTTATCGAAGTTAAGTAAAAAAGCATATTTTTAGAAAACTTTGTAACAATTATTTTATTGTATCGTCGTAGAGATGTAACCAAAGATTTAACAAGTGGAAATCGTTATGCAATCAACAGAATTTTCAAACCTCATCAGACCTTTTCAAGACAAGGTTTTCAGGTTGGCAAAGCGATTGCTCGTCTCCACCGAAGAAGCGCAGGATGCAACACAAGATGTTCTTTTAAAATTGTGGAATAAAAACAAAGAATTGGATCGGTTTGACAATTTGGAAGCTTTTGCCATGACGGTGACAAAAAATCACTGTTTGGATCGGCTTAAATCCAAACAAGCCGGTGTTTTGACTTTGGTTCATTCCAATTATACGGATGGCAATGCGACAGTCGAAGAAAAAATGGAACAACAAGACAGTGTGTCCATGGTGGAAAAGTTAATGACTCGTTTGCCAGAACAACAACGTATGATCGTGCAACTTCGGGATGTAGAAGGTTACGAATTTGAAGAAATTGCTTCGATGTTGGACATGAACGAAACTGCGATTCGGGTTTCTTTGTCCAGGGCAAGAAAAGTATTAAGAGATCAATTAATAAAAAATCATTCCTATGGAATCAATTGAAAAATTGCTGGAAAAATATTTTGAGGCAGAAACAAGTCTGCAAGAGGAAGAGCAATTGAAAGTCTATTTTTCAAGTGGCAAAGTCGCCCCACATTTGGTACAATACGCTTCTCTTTTCGGGTATTTTGAGCAGTCCAAAAGAGAGCCTTCACCGGAGATAGTTTTCAAAAAACCATCAAAAACCGGGTACATTCGGTGGATGTCGGTAGCGGCTGTATTGGTCATTGGATTTTCCGTTTATTTCAATTATCAAAATCAACAAGAAAAACAAACAGAGTTGGCTTACCAGCAGGCAAAGGAAGCATTGAAAATGCTCTCGGAAAATTTTAACAACGGCGCCAAAGAAATGGCATACTTAGAAGTATTTGAACAAACGAAATCTAAAATATTTGAATAATAAAAATAATAAATGAAAACTCTATGAAAAAGATAATTTTAACCCTCGTAACAGTTGCTTTTTTTGCGACCTCTCAAGCCCAAACTTCATTTGACAAATTTGAAGAGATGGACAATGTGACTTCGGTCATTGTCAACAAAAATATGTTTAAAATGCTCAGTTCGATGAGTGGAGCGGTAGATGATCAAGAAGCGAAAAACTTCATGGAATTGGCAAAAACACTCGAAAACTTGAGGGTTTTTACAACCGAAGACAAAAAAGCTTCTGCCGATATGCTCAGCTCTTTTAACACTTATCTGAAAAACTCTAAATTGGAAGAATTGATGCGTGTGAAAGACGGCGACAACAATGTGAAGTTTTATGTCAAACCGGGCAAAACAGAAAATTTAGTAAGCGAGTTGCTCATGTTTGTTGAATCTAAGGATTCTTTGGGCAAACAACGAACCGTGTTGATGAGTCTAACGGGCTTGATTGATTTGAATAAAATCTCTGCCTTAACCGACAAGATGAATATTCCGGGTGGAGATCAACTCAAAAAAGGTAACAAATCAAAATCTAACGAGTAAATCACCGAACTTTCAATTCAAGAAATCATGTTAAAGATCATTCAAAACATTTTAATTCTGACGATTACAACTGTGACGTTTGTGGGTTGCAATAGCCAAACTTCGCTACAGGAATATTTAATCGAAAAGCGAGACAATGACAAATTTATTAACGTGGATTTGCCGGTAAGTTTGCTTAAAATAGATTCCTTAAACTTAGATGTACATCAAAAATCTGCTTTAGAATCTTTGCGAAAAGTAAATGTTTTGGCGCTGCAAATAGACAAAGGAGGTAAGGATTTGTACGGTACTGAAAAAGAAAAAATCAAACAAATTTTGAAAGATGGAGATTACCATGAATTGGTCAGGTTCGGATCCAACCAAAAGGGAGCTTCTGTAAGTTATTACGGCGATGAAACTGCGGTTGATGAAGTTGTTTTTTTCGGGAATGACAACGAAAAAGGTTTGGTTTTGCTCAGGGTCTTGGGTGACGATATGAATCCTGCTTATGTTGCTCAACTGCTTTCATCCATTCAAGGTGTTGACCAAGACAACCAAGGCTTTGAGTCATTGATGTCGTTGATGAAATAGAAATCAAAAGATATAAATACTAAAAAACCCGAAGCTTTCACTTCGGGTTTTTTAATGAAAAAATTCAAAAATTAATTGTTTTCGAGACTTTCGATTTTAGTCTTGATAGCTTTAAATTTTTCTACTTCGTCAAGTGAGCCGTAGATATTTTTAAGAACTTCTAGGATTTTGATGTCATTCGGGGTTATTTTAACTACCTCTTCAAGATAACCGGCAGCCGAAGTATAAAGCTTAGATTTTTCTTCTTTGAATTGATCGTATTTGATGTTATCGGCTTTTGAATTTCCAAGTTTGTTCATTTCTTCATTCAAAGCGTTTCCTTTGTTGATGTAAATGTCGGCCATGGAAGAAAGTGCGTCTGCATAATCAGGTTTTAACTCAAGTGCTTTTTTGAAATAATTTTCAGCAGACTCATCGTTTTTCAAATCTTTCTCTGCCAATCCTGCGTTGTAATACAACTCGTAATTATCTGGTTGACGTGTAATGGCTTCATCAATTAATCTTTTAAAACTGGCAATGTCATCTTTTTTGATGTAAAGATTGGCTTCTGTCTTGATTAATTCAACATCGTCCGGATTGAGTTCGCGAGCCAAACTGATTGTTTTAATGGCTTCATCTATTTTGTTTTGTGTCGTATAGAGCAAAGCTACATTGCTTACAATTTGTGGGCGGTTGCTTTTACTTTTTCTATCAACTGGATTGGTTGCTATACCACCTTTCACTTCAATGTCTCGCAGGTTTTTGTTCCCGTAAACTTTTTCTTCACCGGTTTCTTTTTCGGTAGCAACATATTCATTTTGAATTCCGGTGTAGCCCAATTCCATCAATTTCACATAGTGGTTGAGTGCAGTAGGGTAGTCGTTTGCGTTAAGCGCGGAAGCAGCTGCATAATACAAGCGAATGGTGTCTTGCGGGCTCAATGAATAGAGTTTTTCAAAACCGGATGCGGCTACAGTAAACTCTTTGTTGTTGAATGCGGTAGAGGCATTGTTAATAAGCTTGTCTTCTAAGGTTTTTTTCAAACCATTGATTTCTCCGGTATATTTTTCAGCTCCTATAGACTTTTCAAATTCAACAAGTTTGTTGAACGCATCAACAGTTTGATCCAATTCTGCACCTTTGGGGTCGCCTGCGCCATAAGCAGCTTTCGCGACCAAATAATAATATTTGTCCTTAGTTTTGTCGTCGGTCGCGTTGATCAAACTTTCGGCTTGGGAAAGAATGGTTTTGGCTTCGGCAAAATTGCCACTTTTGATGGCCTTTTCAGCGTTTTTGATTTCATCTTTTTGGGCAAATGCTACGGCACCAACCAGTAAAGCAATTGCCATGACTTGTTTTTTCATTGTCAGGATTTTATGGATGTTTATAATTTTTTGTAAAATTAAAAAATAATTTCTATTCTAAGGAAGAATCTGAGATTTCGTCAATTGATGTGTTTGCATCAGCGTCGTCATCGTTGATGACCTTTGCAACTGCGGCGATAGAATCATCATTTTTGATGTTGATAAGCCGCACACCTTGTGTAGCTCTTCCCATAACCCGAAGGTCTTTTACAGCAAGCCGAATAGCCACACCCGATTTTTTGATAATCATCAAATCGTCTGTATCTGCCACGTTTTTGATGGCTACCAAAGCACCGGTTTTTTCAGTTACAGAAATGGTTTTAACACCTTTCGCACCTCGGTTGGTCACACGATAGACAGCGTCGCCCGTTTCCGGGTCATCCAAATATGAACGTTTGCCATAACCGTTTTCAGATACCACTAAAATGGTTTCTTCTTTCGGATTGTCAATCGTTATCATACCTACAACTTCGTCTTGATCTCCGGCAAGGGTAATTCCAATCACACCTGAAGCATTCCGCCCCATTGATCTGATTTTCTCTTCATTGAATCGAACTGCTTTTCCGGTTTTTACAGCCAACATAATCTGGCTCGTGCCATTGGTCAATTTTGCTTCAAACAATTCATCGTCCTCACGAATGGTTATCGCGTTGATACCGTTTTGGCGCGGACGCGAGTATTGTTCTAAAGAAGTTTTCTTGACAATTCCTTTTTTGGTTGCCATGATGACGTAATTGCTATTTACGTAATCGACATCTTTTAAGTCACCGGTACAGATAAACGCTTTGATTTTATCATCCGATTCGATGTTGATGATGTTTTGAATAGCTCGCCCTTTGGATGTTTTGGTTCCTTCGGGAATTTCAAAAACGCGCAGCCAGAAACATTTTCCTTTTTGAGAAAAGAACAACATGTATTGATGGTTTGTACCAATAAATAGATGTTCGAGGAAATCTTCGTTGCGTGTCGCAGATCCTTTTTGACCGACACCGCCGCGGTTTTGTGTTTTGTACTCGCTGATTGGAGTCCGTTTGATATAGCCCGCATGCGAAATGGTAATCACCACTTGTTCATCCGGAATCAAATCTTCCATACTCATGTCACCACCAGAAAACTCGATGTTGGTTCTTCTTTCATCGCCATATTTCACTTTCACTTCAAGCAATTCCTCTTTGATGATAGACATTCTGCGGTCTTTGTTGGCCAAAATATCCTTCAGGTTTTCAATCAACTTCATAATGTCCTCATATTCAGTCCTGAGTTTGTCTTGTTCCAGTCCGGTGAGCTGACGCAAGCGCATCTCAACGATGGCTTTGGCTTGTATTTCAGAAAGACTGAAACGAGTCATCAATTTTTCTCTTGCCTCATCTGCATTGTTGGATGAACGGATAAGCGCGATGACTTCGTCTATGTTGTCACTGGCTATAATCAATCCTTCCAGTATGTGTGCTCTTTCTTCGGCCTTTCTCAATTCATATTGTGAACGTCTGACAACAACTTCATGTCGATGCTCTACGAAATGATGAATCAAATCTTTCAAATTGAGCATTTGTGGTCTTCCGTGAACCAATGCGATGTTGTTCACACTGAATGAAGACTGAAGTGCTGTGTATTTGTAAAGTGTATTCAGAACAATGTTCGGAATGGCATCCCGTTTTAGAATATAAACGATTCGCATCCCGTTTCTGTCCGATTCATCTCGGATGTTGGCGATGCCTTCTATTTTTTTATCATTGACCAAGTCTGCGGTTTTTTTAATCATTTCCGCCTTGTTGACTTGGTAAGGAATTTCGGAGACAATGATGCATTCTCTTCCATCTACTTCTTCAAAGTGAGATTTTGCGCGTAATACAACCCTTCCTCGCCCGGTGAGAAAAGCTTCCCGAACGCCTTCGTATCCATAAATTGTACCTCCGGTTGGGAAATCGGGTGCTTTGACGTGTTGCATCAGTTCGTCAATGGTTACCTCATTGTTGTCAATGTATGCCGAGATGCCGTCTATCACTTCTGAGAGGTTGTGCGGAGGCATGTTTGTTGCCATACCCACTGCAATACCGGATGCACCGTTAATCAGCAAATTGGGAATACGGGTTGGCATCACAGTCGGTTCTTCGAGCGTGTCGTCAAAGTTCAATTGAAAATCAACCGTTTCTTTATCGATGTCTGCCATGATGTCTTCCGCTATTTTTCGCATTCTGGCTTCAGTATATCGCATGGCAGCCGGGTTATCACCATCTATCGACCCAAAGTTACCTTGACCATCGACCAGCATGTAGCGAAGACTCCATTCTTGCGCCATACGAACCATCGCGTCATAGACGGAAGTATCACCATGTGGGTGATATTTACCGAGTACTTCACCGACAATTCTCGCAGATTTTTTATAAGCTCTGTTTGAAAAAACTCCCAGTTCATACATACCAAATAAAACTCTTCGGTGAACTGGTTTTAAACCATCTCGTACATCAGGAAGCGCACGAGATACAATTACTGACATAGAGTAATCTATGTATGATGATTTCATTTCATCCTCGATGTTAATCGGGATTAATTTTTCTCCTTCTGCCATATTCTATTTTAAATAAATATACGTTATAATTCAGCCTGCTAATATAGGGTTTTTCATCCTTTTTTTTGCGCATAAAATCCAATAAATAATTCTTTTTTATTAACAAAAATTTGGGTTAAATCGGTTAATAAATTAACATTTATTTACTTTGAATAGCTGACATTTTTTCGTCTATTAGCAAATGCTTATAAAGATTAAATAATTTTTTGTAGTAATTTCGTAGCGTTAATTTTTAATTTAAACAAAACGCCCGTCATGGACGATAATTTTTCACCCAGAGTCAAGGATGTCATCGCTTATAGCAAGGAAGAAGCACTTCGACTTGGCCACGATTTTATAGGAACTGAGCATTTGGTTTTGGGATTGCTCAGAGATGGCAACGGCAAAGCAGTCGGCATTTTGCAAGCGATGGATATCGATCTGAATCATTTGAGAAGAAAGGTAGAAATACTCAGCCCTGCCAATCCGGTCATCACACAGATGCCAAATGTCAAAAAAAGTTTGCACCTGACCCGCCAGGCAGAGCGGGCTTTAAAAACCACTTTTCTGGAAGCAAAACTTTTTCAGAATACGCTCATCAATACAGCGCACCTATTGTTGTGTATTCTTCGCAATGAAAACGACCCCACAACCAAACTGCTTAATAAATTGCACATTGATTACGAAGGAGTTAAAGAACAATTTAAATATTTAATCATGGGAGACGAAGATGATTTTACGCAAACCCCTAAAGCCGAATCTTTTTCGAGTGATGAGGGGAATTCGGATGATATTTCTCGGGAAAATCCATTCAGTCAAAACCCGCCAAAAACGGTTCGAAAATCGAAAACCCCCGTGTTGGACAATTTTGGCAGAGACCTGACAGAACTTGCCGAAGAAGGAAAATTAGATCCGGTGGTGGGTAGAGAAAAAGAAATAGAACGCGTTTCTCAAATCTTGAGTCGACGAAAGAAAAATAACCCCTTGCTTATCGGTGAGCCGGGTGTTGGTAAATCTGCCATTGCTGAAGGTTTGGCATTGCGGATTATCAAACACAAAGTGTCACGTGTTTTGTTTAACAAACGCGTTGTCACACTTGATTTGGCAAGTTTAGTAGCCGGAACCAAATACCGTGGACAATTTGAGGAACGCATGAAAGCAGTAATGAACGAACTCGAAAAAAATGAAGACATTATCCTGTTTATTGATGAGATTCATACCATAGTCGGAGCCGGTGGCGCGACAGGCTCATTAGATGCTTCCAATATGTTTAAACCCGCTTTGGCTCGTGGAGAAATTCAATGCATTGGTGCAACTACGCTTGATGAATACCGACAGTATATCGAAAAAGATGGCGCCTTGGAGAGAAGGTTTCAAAAAGTAATGGTAGAACCCACCACTGAGGAGGAAACCATTGAAATCCTCAACAACATCAAAGACAAATACGAGGATCATCACAACGTCACCTATACCAACGAAGCCATCGTGGCTTGTGTGAAACTGACCAATCGGTACATGAGTGACCGGTTTTTGCCGGATAAAGCCATCGATGCACTTGATGAAGCGGGTTCGAGAGTTCACATAACCAATATTCGTGTGCCCGAACAAGTTCTTTCTTTGGAAAAACAGTTGGAAGAAATAAGAGAACTCAAAAACAGCGTAGTTAAAAAGCAGAAATATGAAGAAGCTGCCCGATTACGCGATGATGAAAAAAGAATTGAAAAAGAACTTTTGGAAGCGCAGACAATCTGGGAAGATGAAACCAAGCTGAACAGAGAAACTGTTTCAGAAGATAATGTAGCAGAAGTTGTTTCCATGATGACCGGCGTGCCGGTAAACCGAATTGCGCAATCTGAAATGAATAAACTTTCAGAACTTCCAAAACTCCTTTCCGGAAAAGTGATTGGTCAAGACGAAGCCGTCAACAAGGTGGTTAAAGCAATTCAACGAAATAGGGCAGGGTTGAAAGACCCCAACAAACCCATCGGATCGTTTATCTTTTTGGGCAACACCGGGGTTGGCAAAACCCAGTTGGCTAAGGTTTTGGCTAAACAATTGTTCGACTCGGAAGAAGCATTGATTCGCATTGACATGAGTGAATACATGGAGAAATTTGCTATTTCCCGCTTGGTAGGAGCACCTCCGGGGTATGTTGGCTATGAAGAAGGCGGTCAGCTTACTGAAAAAATCAGACGCAAACCTTATTCGGTGGTTCTTTTGGATGAAATCGAGAAAGCACATCCCGATGTCTTTAACATGTTGCTTCAAGTATTAGACGATGGGTTTTTGACCGATAGTTTGGGTCGGAAAATTGATTTTAAAAACACCATCATCATCATGACATCCAACATAGGTTCGCGAAAACTCAAAGATTTCGGGCAAGGCGTTGGTTTTGGTACCGCGGCTAAAACTTCTCAGTCAGACCAATATGCTAAAGGTGTGATTGAAAACGCACTCAAAAAAGCTTTCGCGCCTGAATTTTTGAATCGTATTGACGATGTCATCGTGTTCAACAATCTTGAAAAAGAGCACATCGATAAAATTATCGACATAGAACTCAGCAAATTGTATCAAAGAATCAATGACTTGGGATACAAGATTGTGTTGTCAGACAAAGCAAAAAGTTTTATTGCAGATAAAGGTTTTGACAGAGATTACGGCGCGCGACCGCTCAATCGAGCTATTCAAAAATATGTAGAGGACGCTTTGGCCGAACAAATTATCAATTCACAACTGCAAGAAGGCAATACCATTACCTTGGATTATGAAGACGGAAGCGAAGCACTTTCTGTTCTAATAGATAAAAATGAAGCAACCAAAGAGAGTGAATAAATAAAGGAGATAAGTTTTATAGAAAGGGAAATGTTATATTGGTTTCCCTTTTTTTATTCGTCATCATTCATCAACAACTCCAAAACAGTAATTGCGGCTTCACTGATTTTTGTACCGGGCCCGAAAATGGCAGCCACACCGGCATCCAAAAGAAAAGTGTAGTCCTGCTGTGGGATGACACCTCCCGCGATGACCATTATATCGGGTCTTCCGAGTTTTTGGAGCTGCTCAATTACCTGAGGAATCAAGGTTTTATGACCGGCAGCCAAAGAGGAAATACCGAGTATGTGCACATCGTTTTCCACCGCTTGTTTGGCAGTTTCGGTGGGAGTTTGGAAAAGCGGACCTACGTCCACATCAAAACCGAGGTCTGCATAACTGCTCGCCACAACTTTTGCACCGCGGTCGTGTCCGTCTTGTCCCATTTTGGCAACCATGATGCGCGGACGGCGACCTTCGGTTTCCGCAAAACGATCTGCCAGCAAGCGGGCTTTTTCAAAAGAGGAATCTGTTTTCATTTCTTTTTTATATACGCCACTGACCGTAGCGTTCGTTGCTTTGTGCCTTCCGAATACTTTTTCGAGCGCATCGGATATTTCGCCGAGTGTTGCGCGCTCACGGGCAGCTTCCACACTCAAAGCTAATAAATTTTCGTCAGTGTTTGAGGCGGCATGGGTTAATTTGTTCAAAATAGATTGAACTTTTTGGTTGTCTCTCTTCGATTTTACATCCGCCAATCTTTTCAATTGGGATTCGCGGACTGCTTGGTTGTCAACTTCCCTAATTTGAACTGCTTTGTCTGCGGTAGATACATATTTATTGACCCCGACAATGATATCTACACCGCTGTCGATGCGGGCTTGTTTTCTTGTAGCAGCTTCTTCAATGCGCATTTTAGGGATGCCTTTTTCGATGGCTTGCGTCATGCCACCATAAGTTTCGATTTCTTCGATGAGTGCCCATGCTTTATTTGCCAATTCGTCGGTGAGTGATTCCACATAATAACTTCCTGCCCACGGATCGACGGTGTTGGTGATGTGTGTTTCTTCTTGTAAATAAATTTGTGTATTTCGTGCAATACGCGCCGAAAAATCGGTAGGCAACGCGATTGCCTCGTCTAAAGCGTTGGTGTGTAACGATTGTGTGCCGCCAAAAACCGCTGCTGCTGCTTCTATACAAGTTCGTGCCACATTGTTGAATGGATCTTGCTCTGTCAAACTCCAGCCACTGGTTTGGCAATGAGCGCGGAGAGCCAATGATTTTTCATCTTTTGAATCAAAATTTTTAACCAATTTTGCCCACAACATTCTGGCTGCACGCATTTTGGCAATTTCCATAAAATGATTCATTCCGATTCCCCAAAAAAAAGAAATTCGCGGTGCAAATTCATCTATTTTCAAACCCGAATTTAATCCGGCTTTCAAATATTCTAATCCATTAGCAAGTGTATAAGCCAACTCAATATCAGCGGTTGCGCCGGCTTCTTGCATGTGATAACCGGATACGCTAATGGAGTTGAATTTAGGCATTTCTTTAGCCGTATATGCAAAGATGTCTGAGACAATTCGCATGGAGTCTTTGGGCGGATAGATGTATGTATTGCGAACCATGAATTCTTTCAGTATATCATTTTGAATGGTTCCTGATAAGAATTTCGGCTTTACCCCTTGCTCTTCCGCTGCGACAATATAAAAAGCCATGATGGGCAAAACGGCTCCATTCATGGTCATGGAAACAGACATGCTTTCGAGTGGAATCTGATCAAACAGAATTTTCATGTCTTCCACCGTATCAATGGCGACACCGGCTTTGCCTACATCACCTACGACTCTTGGATGATCGCTGTCATAACCGCGATGCGTTGCCAAGTCAAAAGCGACTGAAAGCCCTTTTTGTCCAGCTGCCAAATTTTTTCGATAGAATGCATTGCTTTCTTCTGCCGTTGAATAACCGGCATACTGACGAATAGTCCAAGGTCGTTGGACATACATGGTGGCGTATGGTCCGCGCAAAAAAGGCGGAAACCCGGCGGCAAAGTGCAAGTGTTTTAAATATTTTACATCATCTCGGCTGTAACTTTTTTTTAATGAAATACCATCAAGTGTGGTTGTTTCAGTTGATTTTGTTTGAAGATCCGATTTGAGTTCAGCTTTTTTTAAATCGAGATGTTGCAGGTTTTTTCTGGGCATCGATAGAATATTTTAAAAAATTATTTCAATTTAAAAATATACGATTCTAAGGGTGCTATTTTGATGTGTGAAGTTCCAAAGTCTTTTTCATAAATAAATGAAGTGTCGTATTGGTTTTTGAGCTGGTCTGAAAGTAAATAAGCCCCGTGCTTGAGATTCCACTTATTCAATAGCTCTAATGGGATTTTCAAATCAAATTCAAAAGTTTCATTTTCATCAAAATTGGTCAAAATAATCAACTTTTCAGAATCAGACCATCGGGCGAAAGCATACAATCGCTCTCCATAACCTTCGGTAGAATTCTTGTTGAAGGAATGAATTTCTTCAAATGAGCCGGTTAGCGCATCACTTTTCAAGGTGAAATTCAGCAGTTTTTGGTAGTATTCTCGAAGTTCTTTTTCCTCTTTGGACAGTTGTCCACCATCAAATTTTCCGCTGTTCATCCAGCGTTGATGATGTGGCACACCGATGTAATCGAAAATGCTGCTGCGTGTTGGACTGCCAAATCCCGCATGCTCGGCTCCGGGTTCACCAACTTCTTGACCAAAGTAAATCAAGGTAGGAGCAGAGCTGATGGTTGCAGAAACGACCATCGCAGGAAGTGCTTTCCATGGGCTGCCGGCAAAATCAGGACTGGCGATGCGCTGTTCGTCATGATTTTCCAAAAAATGTAACATGTGAGTTTCGATGTCTGCCATTCGATTTTGGATAGCAGATATAGACTCTGTCCGACTGTTATTGTGGATGATTGCTTTCAACGTATCATAGAGTTCTACCTTGTCGTAGAGATAATCCATTTTTCCCAAATGAATATAGTTTCGATATTCCGCAGGATTATAAACTTCAGCCAATAGGAAAGCATCCGGGTTTTTGGTTTTAATGGCGGAATTCATATAACTCCAAAATTCGACCGGAACCATTTCAGCCATGTCATATCGAAATCCGTCAACTCCTTTATCAAGCCAATAGAGCGCGATGCTTCTGAATTTTTTCCAAGAATCAGGCACGTTTTTGTCTTTCCAATATTCGAAGTGTTCTTGATAAGGTTTTTGGTCAAAACCATCCGGCAAAAGGGGAAAATCTTTGGTTCCGTCCGGTCGTACACCATAGTTTATTTTCACGGTTTCATACCAATCATTTATGAAAGGTTTTGCTGCACGTGTACCATTTCCTGTCCATTTGGCGGGAATTTCTTCAAATTTTCCATCGGACAATGGGTGTTTTTCGCCACCGAGCGGTTTGTAATGTTCATCTGTGGGAACTTCGAAAACGGAATTGGGGATGTAATAAAAATTATTGTTGCGGCTGTATTCCACACTTTTGTCATCGTTTGCGCCAAAATCAGTCTCACCCGCAGGAAGTGAAGTACTTTTGTAATGCCGAGCCACGTGGTTTGGCACGATGTCGATGATTACTTTCAGTTCATGTTTGTGTGTCCGTTGGATGAGTGCTTCAAATTCTTCCAGTCTATTGGAAGGATTGATTGCTAAATCGGGATTTACGTTGTAATAATCTTTTACGGCATAAGGCGAACCTGCTCTTCCTTTGACCACATCCGGATCGTCATTGTCAATTCCATAGGCGGTATAATCACGAATCACCGCATGATGCGGAACTCCGGTGTACCAAATGTGCGTCACGCCCAATTTTTTAATTTCTTCGAGTGCCGTATCGGTAAAGTCGGCAAATTTTCCAACGCCATTTTCTTCGATGGTTCCCCAGGGTTTGTTGGTGGTAATTTGGTTCCCAAACAGGCGTGTAAATACTTGATAAACAACAATTTTATGGTTTGATTTGTTTGGCAATACTTCTTCAATCATTGGTTTTTTTTTTGAATTGCAGCCAACAAAAAACAGAAATAAAACAATGATTTTCGTTATTTTAAAAATGCTTTTCATTGAATTAAAATTAGAGTTTATAAAATCATCCGAAAGCAAACAAATGTAAGCATTTGAATACTGTTTTAAAAGTTTAAAACAGAAATGTATAATCAGAGAAATTAACTTACTTCAACGGACGCTTTTTAATCATTCCGCCATGAGTATCTTTGATGTTGCTCATCACAATAAATGCATTGGGGTCAATTTTTTTTATTTCGGTTTGGATTTTACCAATTTCAAGCCGAGTGACTACTGTGAAAATGATGTCCGTTTGATTTAGATTTTCTCCTTTTCTTCCGAATCCCCTCTTTCCACTATATATGGTTACTCCTTTTTTCATTTTTTCAATAATCATCAATCTTATTTCATCACTGTGTGTAGAAACGACGGTTATACTTGTGTATTCTTCGATTCCTTCAACAACAAAATCTATGGTTTTTGAAGCTGACAAATAAGTGAGTATTGAGTAAAGCGCAGTTTCGACGGATAGGAGGTATGCAGCAATTGAAAAAATCAAGATGTTGAACAACAGTATGATATCTCCAATAGTCAGTCCGGTTTTTTTGTTTAAATAAATTGCCAACACCTCGGTGCCATCCAAAACGCTGCCTCCACGAATGGAAAATCCAATCCCCAAACCTAAGAAAAAGCCTCCAAAAACAGCAACCAACAATTTGTCGGAAGTGATTACGGGATATTCAATAAACAGGATTGCCAACGCCAATAAAACAATACCTACTGTGCTTTTTATGGCAAAATTTTTACCAATTTGCCGATATCCCATATAGAGAAATGGGATGTTGATAACAATTATAAGAATGGATAAGGATATGCCGGTTATAAATGAAGTTAACAAAGAAATACCCGTGACACCACCGTCTATAAAATTATTGGGAAGCAAGAATCCTTTTAAACCAAATCCAGCGGAAAGAACTCCTAATAAGATTAGAAAACTGTCCTTCAATAATCTGTTTATAATGATCTTTAATTCGTATGCACGTTTTCCTTGTTTATAACTACTGATTTTTCCAGCGGTTTTACTTTTTTCAACCTGATGCAATATTTTCTTCAATAAAAGATGATTGAAATGAACACTCATTTTTTGAGTAAGATAAAAATTAAAATTGAATTTTTAATCAACCTTTTTGAAAAAGAATTTACAGCCAAAGCATCAGACTTTTTTGACAATTGGTGTGAATTTTCTAAGTTGGGTTGTTAGGACATCGAATTTTGACCAAACTTATTTTTCAATTTTCGATTTAAAAACCGGCAGAAGTTGTGTTGAAACCTCTCCAAAACCAATTCTTATTTCCCCATTTTCGCAAAATCCTTTCATGACAACTGTGTCGTAGTCTTCGATAAATTTTCGGGTACTGCCGTCCGCGAGCACAATCGGATTTTCGCCGCGCCAAGTCAATTCGAGCATCGAACCAAACGAATCGGGTGTTTTGCCTGAAATCGTTCCGCTTCCCATCAAATCACCGCTGTTTACCTTACATCCATTGCTGGTGTGATGCGCCAATTGTTGCGCCATGCTCCAATAGAGATGTTTGAAATTACTCTTACAAACTGTTTTGGGCTCTCCGTCTTTTGGGTTTATGGAGACTTCCAATTGAATGTCTATGCTGTTGTTTTTTGACGTGTCCAACAGGTGCGGAAGCGGTTTTGGATTCTGTTCGATGCTTTTTGTACGGAAAGGTGTCAGCGCATCCAAAGTCACTATCCATGGAGAAATGGAAGTGGCAAAATTTTTGGCAAGAAAGGGACCGAGCGGCACATACTCCCATTTCTGGATGTCGCGCGCACTCCAGTCATTGAGTAAAACCAAACCGAAAATATAATCTTCGGCTTCCTCCACAGGAATGGATTCGCCCAAAACATTTACATCGGTGGTGATGAAACCCATTTCCAATTCGAAATCAACCAAGCGAGAAGCTTCGAACACAGGTTTTTCAGCACCTGATGGCAGCACCTGGCCCATGGGTCGGTAGATGGGTATGCCGGAAGGAACGATGCTCGAACTCCTGCCGTGATAAGCGACCGGCAGGTGAAGCCAGTTGGGGAGCAAGGCATTTTCCGAATCTCGAAACATTTTTCCGACATTGGTCGCGTGCTCTTTACTGCTGTAAAAATCGGTGTAATCACCCACCAAAACCGGCATTTGCATTTCAATTTCATCCAACGAAAACAAGATGATTCGTTTGTGTTCGGTGTTATTTTGAAGTGTGTTGTTGTTGATGTCAAAAATTTCCGCAATCCGGTTTCTGACCAATCGCCAGGTTTTTTTCCCGTCCGAAATAAAATCGTTCAAGGTGTCTTGCATAAACATATCGTCGGTGAGCGGAATACCATCAAAGTAGCCCAACCGCTGCATGGCACCCAAATCAATGGCGCAATCACCGATGCGTGTACCAATGGTGATGTCGTTTTCACGGGTGAGAAAAACCCCGAAAGGGATGTTTTGAATCGGAAAATCGGACTCTTTCGAGACTTCAATCCATGATTTTCGATGGGGATTGTTTGCAGATAGTGGCATAGATAGTTAATTGATGGTTGATAAATTGACTTTCCAAATATATCATTTTCGTGGAATTTCAAAAATCTATTTCCTACTTTTGGGCAATATTTAACGAACATTTTAAAAATGAGTAAAGACCACGAAATATTCGATCTCATCAAAGAGGAAAAAGAACGCCAAGAAGAAGGTTTAGAGCTGATTGCTTCTGAGAATTTTGTATCCAAACAAGTTATGAAGGCAGCCGGTTCGGTTTTGACCAACAAATACGCCGAGGGCTATCCCGGGAAACGATATTACGGGGGGTGTGAAGTTGTCGATCAAGTTGAGCAAATCGCCATTGATCGTGCCAAGACTCTGTTTGGTGCGGCTTATGCCAATGTTCAACCCCATTCGGGTTCACAAGCAAACTCTGCAGTTTATCACGCCTGTCTCAAACCGGGCGACAAGATTTTGGGATTTGACCTTTCGCACGGCGGGCATCTTACGCACGGTTCGCCAGTTAATTTTTCCGGCAGACTGTACAATCCTGTTTTTTATGGTGTAGAAAAAGAAACAGGAAGGTTAAATTACGATAAAATACAAGAAATTGCCACCCGAGAGCAACCCAAACTCATCATAGCGGGTGCATCTGCCTACTCGCGTGATATGGATTTCAAGCGTTTCCGAGAAATTGCCGACTCCGTAGGTGCTATTTTGATGGCCGATGTTTCACATCCCGCAGGACTCATTGCCAAAGGAATTCTCAACGACCCGATTCCGCATTGCCACATCGTGACGACCACTACGCACAAAACATTGCGCGGACCCAGAGGTGGACTTATTTTGATGGGGCAAGATTTTGAAAACCCATTTGGTATCAAAACACCCAAAGGCGAATTGCGCATGATGTCTGCACTGTTAGACAGTGCTGTTTTCCCGGGAAATCAAGGCGGTCCACTCGAGCACATCATCGCTGCCAAAGCCATCGCTTTTGGGGAAGCACTTGAAGACAACTTTTTTTACTACGCCTTGCAAGTTCGAAAAAATGCACAAGCCATGGCGCAGTATTTTGTGGAAAGAGACTATCAGGTTATTTCAGGCGGAACAGACAACCACATGATGCTCATCGATTTGCGCAATAAAAACATCAGCGGAAAAGAAGCCGAACAAGCTTTGGTGAAAGCGGCTATCACAGTCAACAAAAACATGGTTCCCTTTGATGATAAATCGCCATTTGTCACCTCCGGAATCCGCATAGGCACAGCGGCGGTCACCACCCGCGGACTGAAAGAAAGCGATATGAAAACCATCGTGGAATTGATAGACGAAGTGATTTCTCACCACCAAGATGAGGAAAAATTAGCAAAAATTGCCAAAAAAGTAAACAAGTGGATGAAAGATAAGCCACTTTTTGTGGAATAAATTTAGATTAAAAAAAATCACTAAAAACGCTTTTGATGACGAATCAGAAGCGTTTTTTTTTTGAAGTTTGTGATTACACGAGCATTGAATATGAGATGTTTTTTAGCACTTTTAACAAACACTCAGAATTTGGTAACTATTCAGCTATTCAAATGAATTTCGTTTTAATCATCACTTCGCGTGGTTTTTAATAGTCATGCGACAGCTTTACTATTAAAAATTGCCTGTCTGCCACAGGCAGGTATCGAGAAGCTTGTTATTGTAGCGTTTTCGATACGTTTTATTAAAAAAAGCAGTCGCATTTTTCAATAAAACACGCGAACAGACGAAATTTGTATCGATTTTTCATTAGACTGAGTAGTTACAGAATTTGTAGTTTTAATAAGCATAGAATATATCAAAGTCTGCAGGTTGAATCATTAAAACATAAATCAGAGGTTTGTACTTTTGTCAAATAAATTGTGTAATGGACATTGATGTTTAACATTTTTTTATTATTAAAAGTGCTTGGTATAATTCTTGATAATCCTTAAAAAAATCAACTTTATGAAGAAACTACTACCTTTTTTATTTTTGTTTTTTTTTACTTTTTCTTGCATTCCAACTCGGATTGCGCCCAACATCAAGGATGACAAAGTGATGGTCGCTAGAAAATTTAAGCGCAAATTGCCCAAAGATTACGCTTTCATTTTTGAAGATCCCAAGGATGCCAATGAGTTCTACAATTTTATCAATGCGAAGTTTGACTTGGAATTTCAGGATGTGGAGTACAACGTTCCTATCCTAATTGACGGTGAAGTATTTTTTCTCTCTTTTCACGAAGTAGAAATACCGACCAAGACTATCAATCTAGTGCCGATGATGATCGATGCCAAGTTGGAAGACTCTGGAAACGACCCTATATTCGAGGATCACTACTTTAGCAGAATCGGTCATTGGTATTTGGCACTCACGGTTACCAATCAGGCTATGGAAGATTGCCTAAAACCCAAACATGCCTCTCGTGTCAAAGCCATCAATTATTTGCGAAAATTACAAAAGCAATATTTAAGTACGAGTAATTATGCGGATGCATACTTCAGAAATTGAGCTTTTAAATCGATATCTTTGGCAAGTAAATCGCATAATTCTTTCAGCATTCCCATCTTTTTTTTTTGCAGTGACTTGATAGAAATGCCTTGCTTGAGGTTAGCGATAGTTTCGTTGATACATTCAGCTATCAGCTATTGATTTTTTTCAATCTCTTGCAACGAGCGAAACCACCGCTGACAGTTTCCTTTGGTAATGTCTTCGTGTGTATTGATCAGTTTGTTTTGCGGATCTTTGTGTGATGTGCCTTGTGGAAATCACACAGATATGCGATTTAAAAGCCGCCAATCCGACAACATGTTTTCAGTCAAAAAGTATAAAAAGGCGCACCCATTTGATGGGTTTCATCCACCGGTAAAATCATCTCAATCGCCCTGAGCGTTGTAAACGATTCTTTCCAAGGATTGTTTATGGAAAGATAGGTCTCAAAGTTTGTGGTTTTTCCCATGAATATTTCGAGTCATCATTCGTAAAGTTTATCTTTTTCCGTATGGCAAATCTCAATCAGCAAATCGCTTATTTTTTGCGTCACAGCTTCAAAGTACTTTTTACCCTTTTCCGAAGTGGCTTTTTCTGGATTTCCAACACCAGTGTCCGCACTGATTTGCGACCATTTGCGTTCCATCCAAGCCCAACCTTCGTTGAAAGCTTTGATTTTATTTTTCTTTTCTGCTCCGTCTCCCCAGTTTTCTATTGACAAAACCAAATCGGGTCGAAAATAGAGAATTAGAGAAGTTTCCATCTCATCAGCGTGGTCACCCATATTTTCAAAATATTTGCTTTTATCGAGTGCTTGAAACCAATTGATTGTGCTCAAAAACATGTTTGGAAAACGCACGCCTAACTCGCGCAACATGGATTTGAAATCGTTGCCTCCGTGGCTGTTTAAAATCAATAGTTTTTGAATGCCTTGTCTGTTGAGCACTTCGATGATGTCCCTCAGGATGGACAATTGTGTACTCGGGTGCAGGTTGATGTCCAACAAAATATCAGTCTGTCCTGTGTTTACGCCAAAAGGAATTGTCGGCAATACCATGACTTTCGCACCTTTTTCCCAAGCGATTTTGGCCGATTCGGCCGCAATAAAATCCGCTTCTATATTATCGGTGGCGTAGGGTAGGTGGTAGTTATGCGCTTCGGTGGCACCCCAAGGGAGTATAGCCAATTCGATATTTGCATCTTTGAGTACTTTCCAATTTGATTCGGCTAAAATGTAGGGACGCATGGTTTTTTGGTTATTAATTTTACCTCGATTTGATTTGTAAGGTGAAATTAATAAAAAACATCAATCCATTGCATAAAATTTCGATGCCGTTGGTAAGGATGCTTTTTTTTTAAATTAAAATAATGTTATAAGCGAAATTTACTTCGCGATATTCACCGAGCGGGTTTCGCGGATAACCGTGACTTTCACCTGACCGGGATAGGTCATTTCTGTTTGTATTTTTTGTGAGATTTCAAAAGAAAGTCCAGCGGCCATTTCGTCGTTCACCTGATCGCTTTCTACCATGACACGCAGTTCTCTACCGGCTTGAATAGCGTAGGCTTTGCTGACTCCAGTAAATCCAAAAGCAATTTGTTCGAGGTCTTTTAATCGTTGAATGTATGAGTCGAGGACTTGTCTTCTCGCACCCGGTCTGGCACCTGAGATGGCATCGCAGACTTGAATAATCGGGGCGTAGAGTGTTTTCATCTCAATCTCGTCGTGGTGCGCACCGATGGCGTTGCAGACTTCTTCTTTTTCGCCATATTTCTCAGCCCATTGCATCCCAAGTATAGCATGTGGCAATTCGGTTTCAGTATCAGGAACTTTTCCAATGTCGTGCAACAATCCGGCGCGTTTGGCTATTTTTGGATTCAGGCCGAGTTCGGCGGCCATCACGCCACAGAGTTTGGCTACTTCACGTGAGTGTTGCAATAAATTTTGCCCGTAGGAAGAACGATATTTCATTCGCCCGACAATTTTTATCAATTCGGGGTGCAGACCGTGTATGCCTAAATCAACGACAGTTCGTTTACCTACTTCGATGATTTCCTGCTCAATTTGTTGTGTGGTTTTTTCGACCACTTCTTCGATGCGAGCCGGGTGAATGCGCCCGTCGGTTACCAATTTGTGTAAGGACAACCGGGCTATTTCGCGGCGAACAGAATCAAAACACGAGAGTATGATTGCTTCCGGGGTATCATCCACAATGATCTCGACGCCGGTTGCGGCTTCGATGGCGCGAATGTTTCGACCTTCCCGACCGATGATGCGACCTTTTACATCGTCAGATTCTAAGTTAAAAACTGAGACGCAATTCTCGATAGCTTCCTCGGTACCTATGCGTTGAATGGTGTTGATAATTACTTTTTTGGCATCTTGCTGAGCAGTAAGTTTTGCCTCTTCCATGGTTTGTTGGATGTATCCCATGGCTTCTGATTTGGCTTCTGATTTCAAAGACTCAACCAATTGTTTTTTGGCTTCTTCTGCTGAAAGTTGCGAGATGACTTCCAGTTGTTCTATTTGGCTTTTATGGAGTTTGTCAACTTCTTGTATGCGTCTATCTAAATATTCGTTTTTCTGATCGTAATCTTTCATTTTGACTTCAACGTCAGTACTGAGTTTCTTGTTTCGAGCCAATTCATTGGAAAGTTGTGATTCTTTATCACGGGTTCTTTTCTCGGCTTCAGCCATTTTTCTTTCACGATCTAAGATGACTTTTTCGTGCTCAGATTTTAATTCGATAAATTTCTCCTTGGCCTGAAGAATTTTGTCTTTTTTCAAAGTCTCCGCTTCATTGACGGCTTCTTTCAATATGCTCGAAGCTTCTTTTTTGGCATTTTTGACCAATTTTGAGGAATTGGTTTTTTCTAAAAATTTGGCGATGAAAAAGCCCACGGTGAGGCCTAAAAATACGCCGATAATAATGTATAATATAGTAGAGTCCATGTTGTTAGGTTAAATTGATTATAAAAAAAAAGCCTACATTAGTGAGCTATTGTATAAACTCCTTAAGAACAGGTTTAGGGCTAACAGGATGTTCAAGTATCCGTAGTTCCGACGAGTCGGAAACGGCACGCTTTTGCAACCTAAACTCACCCTTCCAAATTTTTTAATGTTGAGTTTATCAAATTCTGTTTACTAATGCAGGCAGTAACTTTGTATGTTTATGAACTTTTTTAAACTTTTGTATCCAACAAATCTAACCAATTTTTTAATTTGATTTCAATTTGTTCGTTAGAAAAATCGCGATCGATACTTTTTTGTTCCAAAGCGGAAGCAAATTGTAGTGCGCACATGGCCAATACATCTTGCTTGTCTTTTACTTCGTAGTTCCCTTCAAATCGTTTGATCAGCTCATCTATGTTTTTGGCTGCCAGTCGCAAACTCTCTTCTTGCTCAGGCCTTACGGTCAAGGGATAAACCCTGTCAGCAACCGTCAATTTTATTTTTAATGGCTCATCACTCATTTGGTTAATTGCTCAATACATTGATCAATTTCGCGAACTAAAGTATTTATCTTAATTTTTGTCTCGTGTTTAAACTTATCACTGCCGGAAATCGTTGAGGCTATTTTTAGGGTTTCAATCGTAGCTTCCAAATCTGCTATTTGATGTTGCTGTTCCATCAATTTTTGTTCAGTTTGCTCTAATTGAACTTGCAATTCCTCTTTTTCTCGTAGTGTCTGTTGGTATCGGTTGACAAAGGATACAAACTTATCATCTACTAAATTAAGCAATTGCAATAATTGACTCATAAAAATGATTACTAAACGAAATCGTTTTCAAATTTAACACACCTTACGGTTAAAAACAACTTTTTTCATTTTTGTTTTAAAATAATTCACAGAAGACTAAAAAACACCTCCTTAAAATAATAATAATTCTATTCTACACACAGTTACTCAATTCGATTTAGCTGACAAATTTGTTTTTCGAAATATATTTTTCTCAAAGCATGACTTTTGTCAGTTTTTAAGATTTTATCGTGTGTTAATTTTGTCACATAATTTAAAAACAACTAAAATGAAAAAACTTACTATTTTAATGCTTCTTGTGGCATTTTCCTCCAACTATTTATTTGCACAAGACAAGGATGCCGACAAAAAAGATGATTTTAAAAGATGGCAAATTCGATTGAGAGCTTTAGCGGTTATTCCAAACGAAAGCGACAATTTGGCGGGTGCATCTGTCAATATTGACGAAGCATACGTTCCGGAAGTTGACTTTACTTATTTTTTCACCAAACATTGGGCTGCCGAGTTGATTTTGGCAACTGCCAATCACGATGTGAAATTGGACGGAGGACCGAGTCTGGGTGATGTGTGGTTACTTCCTCCAACCCTGAATGTTCAATATCATTTCTACGCAGGTAATTTGAAACCTTATTTGGGAGCTGGTGTGAATTACACAATTTTTTATGACGAAACCAACGGAGATATTTTAGATATGGACTATGATGATAGTTTTGGTGTTTCGTTTCAAGGAGGTTTAGATTATTTCTTGAATGACAAATGGTTCATCAATTTTGATGTTAAATATCTGATTTTATCAACGGATGTGAATGCAACTTTGATGACAGATCCCAATACCATCGCAGTAGTACCGGTAGATGTAGATATTGATCCGTTGATTATTGGTTTTGGTGTAGGCTTTAGGTTTTAAGCAACATAGTTTTTTGGTTAGTTGAAAGGCTGTCCGTGGCGTAAGTCACGGGCAGCTTTATTTTTAGCCAAATTTAAGTGCGCTATTTCAAAGCTTCTTGAATGGCGTTGTCAAATAGTTCTTCTAAGCGGATACCTGCTTTTTCGGCTTGTTGAGGCAAAAGCGATTGTTCAGTTAGGCCTGGAACAGTGTTTACTTCTAACAAATGAGGTTCACCATTCACAAAAATATATTCGGAGCGCGAAAAACCTTTCATTTGAAGCACTTGGTAAACTTTTTTGGCTACTGCCGAAACTTTTTGCGCCCAATC
>PHDQ01000212.1 GCA_002841025.1 Bacteroidetes bacterium HGW-Bacteroidetes-13
TGGGGAAAGGCAAATCAACGTCAGGAAACCAAACTATTCAGGCTGTCTCAGAAGGAGATGAAGGTGAATTTAATCAGTTTGACCAATCAAAAATTGACCGTAAATACCGACTGATGTTTTTTGTAGCCGATTAAAAACACTATTTTTGATAGTAACAAGAATCTAATATCTGCAACATGCGTTTAGTTAATTTCCCATTTTTGGTTGTTGTTTTTATTTTATCACTGATAAATTCCAATAGTCTATACAGTCAAGACAAAACTTCGAGCGTGGCAAATCCTACGCAACTCACCCTTGCCTGGGATGTTTCAAATTCGATGTCAAATCGGAACATTCAGGCGGAGTTGACGTATTTAAACGATTACTTTTCAAAATTTCAACGAGGTCAAGTTAGCTTGATTAAGTTTAATTACCGGGAAACTTTTCGCAAAACCTACCAAATTGAAAACTCAGATTGGGAAGCTATTTCACAGGAACTTATCCAATCAACCTATGACGGAGCAACTTCTTTTGGTTGGATGAAACAAGAAAAATTCACAAACCCAACCCTTGTTTTTTCGGATGCGGAAGAAACATGGCAAACCGACGGTTTACCGAAAAACATCCATCTCACTTGGGTTAACCTGACCGAGCAACCTAAAATCATCAATGAAAACTGCATAGTTGAATACAAGGGTTTTGTCTATTCCGAAAAGGGACCGGTTGAGGGCGTTTCGGTTCGCTTGAAAGACTCGGAAAGAGGCGTGGTGACCGACTCAAGCGGGTTTTATAGGATTGCCGCGAAAAAAGGCGACGACTTGATTTTTAGCCATCTGGGCAGTCAGGGGAAAGTCATTAAGTTGACGGATAATCTCCAAGTTGATTTGATGCTCGAAAAAGGCACCATCTCGCTAAAAGAAGTAACGGTAACTGAAAAAAAGAGGAATGAAGAAACCGTGACGACCGGTTACGGGCAGGAAAATAAAGAAAAGATAGGCTATGCCGTGACCACGATAAAAGGTGACGACATAACTGCCGTAGAAACCAACATCAGCTCTGCTCTGGCAGGAAAAGTTGCGGGGATGAATGCGGCTGTGGACAACGGCCCGGATATGAGCAGGGTAGTAATCAGGGGATTGAAATCAATTAACTTGTCGAGCAGCCCGTTGATTGTCATCGATGGTGTGCCACAAAATAGATCGGACACTTCCGAAGAATTTAAAGACATCAGCACAAGACACATAGACCCCGCGAACATTGCCGAAATCACGGTGCTGCGGGGTTTGGCCGCCACCAACCGTTATGGCAGCGAAGGGGGTAATGGTGTTATCCTGATTACGACCAAAACCAATTCGTTTAACAACCCAAACGGTCAGTCAAAAAAGTCAAAGAAAAAGGCACCCGAATTTGTGGAATACGAAGCAGAAGCACCGTTTTATCTGTCCGATTTGCAAGTTTTGGAAAACGAGGAAGAACGATATGAAAAATACCTGGCGTATAAAGAGCTGTTTGGCAATACAGCAGATTTTTATATCAATGTTTACAGGGTTTTTAAAGCCAAAAACTCCACCCATGTCTTTGATGTCTTGAGCAATGTTGCCGAGTTGTTTGGAGATGATGTATCTGCGTTAAACGCGATGGCTTATGTGCTTGAGAAAAATAAAGATTTTGAATCGGCTTTACAGGTCTATGAGAAAATCAAGGAAAATTTTCCAAATCAAGCACAATCGCTGCTTAACCTTGCTGACATTCAATATTTAAACAAGAATTACAAAGAAGCGTTTAACCAATATTTAGTCGTCCGCAACAACAAAAACTGGGATAGTTATTCCCTGAAAAAGCAATTGATGAACAGCCTGAAGAGTACTGTCAGTAAAGACAAAGCGTTGCTTAACGATGGCAACACACCAGCTTTCACCAAAAACGGCGTTTCGATTCCCATCCGGATTGTGCTCGAATGGAGCCAATACGACACTGCCTTTGAACTTCAATTTGTCGATCCGGGAAACAATTACATCAACATCGGGTATACCAAAGACTCGGAGCAGTATGCCGAAAACCGGAAAAGCAATTATTACACCATAGAATCGGTCATCGAAGAAGGCTCGCCCAAAGGGCTGTGGTTGGCCAATCTCAAACTGACAGAAGAAACGTCAACGCCTGTCTATTTTAAAATCCAACTGTTTAAAAACTTCGGCACACCCAACGAAACGCTTGAAACCAAGGTTATTGCCATCAATCAGACCGATGTAAACTACAATTTTTTGAAACTTGAATATTGAAAATTAGTCGGAGGACAGCAGTTGAAGTAAGGAATACTTTTACCCAAACAACACATAAGAAACGCCCAAAGTCAAAATCACATTAAAAGTTTGTGCGATTAAAAAAGCGCGCAAGGGTTTGCGGTTTTCATAGGAAAACAAATCGCTGAACTTGGTTTCCAAGCCGATGCTGATAAAAGCAAGTGCAAACCAAAAATCTCTCAATTCTTTCAGACCTCCTTTGATTTCCGTGATAGTCCCGTCGCTGAAAACAAAAGAAAATAACAAGGAGGCAATCATAAAACCGAGGACAAATTTCGGGAAACGCTCCCAAATAACACCCAAAGTTGGTTTTTCAGGAATCCCATCCACTTTAGACTGATTGGTGTAAGTCCAATAGACTGAGATTGCAAAAGCAGCAATTCCCAACAACACATTTTGAGAAAACTTGACAATCGTACTGATTTTTAAGGCAGTTTCTCCGGCCAAAGTACCCGAAGCTACCACCGCGCCGGAAGTATCAATCGTTCCGCCGAGCCAAGCTCCCGTCACTTCATCAGAAAGACCCATGTATTCTGCCAAATACGGCATGCCAATCATCATCGGTATGGCAACAATTAGCACCAAAGAAATGGTATAAGACAATTTTTTTGGATCACCTTTGATGGCACCTGCGGTAGCAATGGCTGCAGAAACCCCACAAATGGAAACTGCACTGGCCAACATCATGGTCATTTCGTTGTCAACTTTGAGTTTTTTGCAAACCCAATAGGCAAAATACCAAACGGAAATAACGACAATCAACGCCTGCGCCAATCCCAAACCGCCGGCTTTGAGAATGTCTCCGAAAATGATGCCTGTTCCCAACAACACCAAACCGATTTTTACAAAAAATTCGGTCGAAAGTGCTTTTTGTAACCAATCGGGAACCCTAAATAAATTGCTGATGAGCAATCCAATCAGCAAGCTGATGATGACCACTTCCAATTTCAAATAAGAAACCACGCCGCTTCCGGTGATGATAAGTGCCAAGGCGGTCAACAGATAGATAACGGGAAACCCAATGGCAATATGCTTGACAGGTTTTCCGGTCATGGCAAAACCGATGATTGCAGCGACATAGACAAAGATAAATTGAAATAGAAATTTTGAAAGATTGGCAACTGACAATATATTTTGAGACAAGTCTGCCCACGTTTCCCATTTGGTATCCGGCGAACTGAAAGACAGTCCGAAAACTGCCAGAAAAATAATGCCCAAACCGATGAGGTTGACCGTCCAATCTTCGTTTAAAATTGACTTTCCCTTCTCCATATTTTTGTTATTTGTTATTTGTTACTCGTAATTCGTAATTCATAATTCGTAATTCGTAATTCTTCACCGTTTGCAGTTTTCAAACTCAATCCTCATTCCGGATTACCCTCGCACCCTCATCTACCGAAACTTTGTACGCTTTGGCTTCCACGTTTTTTAATGCCTCCATTACCGCCTCTTTTCGTTCTTTCGGGCACAGGGTCACAATACATCCGCCTCCACCCGACCCGACTATTTTGGCTCCAAAGGCACCTGCTTTTAACACAGCTTCTATCATTCGATCTATCTTAGGTACTGTCACACCCAGTTTGTCGCGTAAAATGTTGTGGTGTTGGGTCATCAATTTTCCCAAAATTTTTAAATCGGGGCTTTGTTTTTTAAATTCCTCAATGGCCAAACGTGTGATTTGATGATTCTCAACCGCGGCTAAAAAGAAAGATTTCAAATCATCGGGAACGGCTTTTACAAACTTTTCCGCTTCTTTAGTTCTACAATCTTGAATGTTAAACTCTGGAAAAGCAATTTGAACCCAATCAATACTTTCCAACGCATTCGTTCTAAGTTCACTCAACACACCCAACGTTTCTT
>PHDQ01000213.1 GCA_002841025.1 Bacteroidetes bacterium HGW-Bacteroidetes-13
TCAACAATGGTGATTTGACCTTTACCGAAAAAGCGGAGGAATACGGTTTGGCAGACAGTGGATTCACCACCCATGCTGCTTTTTTTGACTATGATGGCGATGGCGATTTGGATGTTTACATCCTCAACAACAGTTTCATTTCAGTAGCTTCACTTGGCTACAACAACCGCAGAAACCTGAGAGCAGACAAATGGTCTATTCCAGAAGAAATGAAAGGCGGGAATGACAAATTGTTGCGCAACGACAACGGAAAATTTACGGATGTCAGCGAGCAAGCAGGCATCTATGGCAGTTTGATTGGATTTGGTTTGGGATTGAATATCGGCGATGTAAACGACGACGGCTGGTACGATATTTATGTGTCCAACGATTTTTACGAACAAGATTACCTGTATATCAATCAAAAAGATGGTACTTTCAAAGATGAATCACGCGATTGGACAGGCCATTTGAGCTTTTTTTCCATGGGAGCCGATGTAGCAGACATCAACAACGATGGATATTCGGATGTGTTTACAACCGATATGCTTCCCGAAAAAGATGAACGCCTCAAGCAAGTAAGCAATTTCGAGTCTTTTGATTTGCGTAAGTTCCAAGAAGATCAAGATTTCTACAACCAATTTATGCACAACGCCTTACAATTAAACAACCAAAACGGAACCTTTTCTGAAGTCGCGTTCTACGGCGGTGTTGCCAAAACCGATTGGACCTGGGGTGCGCTCCTGTTTGACATGGACAACGATGGATATCGAGATGTCTTTATCAGCAATGGAATCTTACACGACTTGACCGATCAGGATTTTATGAATTTTTTCGCCAACGACATCATTCAAAAAATGCTGATTTACGGCAAGAAAGAAGCGGTTGATTCCATCGTGGGCAAAATGCCATCGATACCCATCCCAAACTATGCCTTTAAGAACAATGGAGACCTTACTTTTAGCAATGAAGCAAGAGATTGGGGATTGGATGAGCCTTCATTTTCCAATGGTTCAGCTTATGCGGATATAGACAATGACGGCGATTTAGACCTTATTGTCAACAATGTCAACAAGCAAGTTTTTGTCTATCGAAATGAATCCAATCTAAAGACTAAAAATCAGTATTTAAAGTTCAAATTAAAAGGCAAAGCACCCAATACTTTTGCCATTGGCGCCAAAGTCAAAATATTTAAAAACGGGCAGACCTATTATACCGAATTGATGCCTGCAAGAGGATTTCAATCTTCTGTAGATTATGAAATGACCACTGGTTTGGGCAATCATAAAACTGTGGATTCCATTCAGGTGATTTGGCCGGATCAAAGCTATCAGGTGATAAAAAATCAAGCGACAAACCAAACTTTGACCCTCAATCAATCGGATGCATCGGGCAATTATTTGCATGACAGTGCTGCTAAAAAAATAAAACCAATTTTTACAGAAATTCCTGCCAATTTCAAAAAACATTTTGAAAACACGTATGCGGATTATGATTACGAAAAATTGGTGTCAAAAATGATTTCCCAAGAAGGACCGGCAGCCGCCGTGGGCGATGTCAACAAAGACGGTTTGGCAGATGTTTTTATTGGAGGCGCGTCCAATTTTCCGGCAAACATTTATCTGCAAAAACCCAATCACAGTTTTGTACAGATCAACCTTCCTGCTTTTGAAAAGGATAAATATTTTGAAGATACCGCAGCCATTTTTGCGGATGTCAACGGTGACGGATTCCCGGATTTAATCGTGGGTGCAGGAGGCAATGAATCCTTGAAAGGGAAACAGTGGTACAACAACCGACTCTATCTAAACAACAAAAAGGGAGGTTTTGAAGATGCAATCATATTGCCGTCATCCGGCAACAATGTGTCCGCAATCGCTGCAGAGGATTTTGATAAAGACGGTGATCTTGATTTGTTTATTGCTTCTCGAAGTGTCGTTGGTTTGTATGGGCCGAATCCTACACATCTCTTGTTAGAAAATGACGGAAAAGGCAATTTCAAGGATATCACCGAAAGCAAAGCTTTTGATTTGAAAGAAGCCGGCATGATTACCGATGCTTTGTGGGAAGACATGGATGCAGACGGCATCAAAGATTTGGTGGTTGTTGGCGACTGGATGAGCCCGAAAATCTACAAAAACAACGGCAGGCGTTTGTCTCAGCTCACAAGTTCATTGGATTCGTTGTCGGGCTGGTGGCAAGCCGTCAAATCTGCGGATGTCAACAACGACGGCAAACCCGATTTGATATTGGGCAATTTTGGTCAGAACGCCAGTTATTTGCCGACACCCGGACATCCGATGAAGCTATTTATCAACGACTATGACAACAATGGCACCATCGAACAAATACAAACCCGCTCAATAGATGGGAAAGATATTCCTATTCATTTGCGAAATGAAATCACCGAACAACTCAGTTACCTTAAAAAAGAAAGCAACAGCTATGACAACTATGCCACCAAGAGTATAGACGAATTGTTTTCAAAAGAACTTTTGAGTAAGGCAATTCAGAAAACGGTTAACACAACAGCAAGTGTAGTTGCCATCAACAAGGGAAATGGTACTTTTGAAATCAAAAAATTGCCTACTCAAGTTCAGTTCTCAAATGTAAAAGCCATCGCAACAGCTGACCTCAACGGAGATGGAAACTTAGATTTGATTAGCGGCGGAAACTATTTTGACATGAAACCGCAGTTTGGTCGTCTCGATGCCAATCAAGGTTCTGTTTTGTTTGGAAAAGGAGATGGTACATTTGATTGGGTTGACTACAAGCATTCAGGTCTTGCTGTGAAGGGCATGATTAAATCTATTCTTTGGACAGACAAAAATAATTTACTGATAATTAGAAACAATGACACACCCAAATTATATAAAACGAATGACTAAAAGAGTCGGTGTTTTCATCTTTTCTCTGTGGATGATTTCTTGCTCTGGCGACAAAGAAGACACTTTGTTTGAGCAAATATCAGCTGAAACATCCGGTATTTCCTTTCGGAATGACATCAAAGAAAACAACAAACTCAACATACTCGATTACCTCTATTTCTACGATGGTGGCGGAGTGGCTGTTGGCGACATCAACAACGACGGGTTGCAGGATATTTATTTCACCGCCAACCAATTGCCCAATAAACTCTATCTCAACAAAGGCAATTTTGTTTTTGAAGACATCACGGATAAAGCGGGTGTTGCAGGTAAAAGCGATTGGAATACCGGTGCGGTCATGGCGGATGTCAACGGTGACGGATTTTTAGATATTTATGTGTTGGCGGTGGTAGGCTTGAACGGTTTTGATGGATACAACGAGTTGTTCATCAACCAAGGTGACGGAACATTCAAGGAAGAGGCAAGCAAATACGGATTGAATTTAGACAATTATTCCACTTCCGCTGCATTTTTTGATTACGACAACGACGGCGATTTAGATATGTATCTGCTAAACCATGCCGTACACACTACAGATTCGTTCGGACCGGCCAACATAAGAAACAACCGAAGCTACGAAAGTGGAGATAAACTGATGCGTAATGACGGTGATAAATTTACCGATGTCAGTGAAGCTGCCGGAATTTTCGGTGGTCTTAACAGCTATGGCCTGAGTGTTGCCACCTCCGATTTCAACCAAGATGGGTTTACGGATATTTACGTGAGCAACGATTTTCACGAGGACGATTACTACTATCTCAACAACGGCGATGGCACTTTCAAGGAACAGGTGAAAGAAAAATTCGGTCACGTCAGTCGTTCTTCGATGGGAAGCGATGTGTCTGACATCAACCACGACGGCTATCCGGATTTGATGTCGTTAGACATGCTGTCAGCAGATGAAAAAGTAATAAAATCCTCTGTGGGTGACGACGAGCCCGCATTGGCTCGATATCGAACGGAAACACTCAAATACCACAATCAATACGGTCGAAACATGCTTCAAATCAATCGGGAAGGCTTGTTTTTCGAAGAAACAGCATTGATGAGTGGCGTGGCAGCAACCGATTGGAGTTGGTCTGTTCTTTTTGCGGATTTTGACCAAGACAGCAACCCCGATATGTTTATTTCGAATGGAATTCCCATCAGACCCAACAACCTTGATTTTATCAAATACATCTCGGACGAACAAATCAAGAAAAAGTTGGAAAGCACCCGATTGATTGACCAGGAAGC
>PHDQ01000011.1 GCA_002841025.1 Bacteroidetes bacterium HGW-Bacteroidetes-13
GTGAAAAGTCCCGGCATTCCAGATAAGACACCATTGATTCAACAATTGAAAGCAAAACAAATTTTGGTGGTTTCCGAAATAGAATTTGCCGCCATGCATACCCAAAATACCTGTGTGGGAATCACAGGAAGCAATGGTAAAACAACCACCACGATGCTCACCTACCACATCCTTAAAGATGGCGGGTTAGATGTAGCCGTTGCAGGAAATATCGGGAGCAGTTTTGCGCGTGAAGTAGCTGAGGAAAATTGCCCCTTTGTAGTGGTCGAAATCAGCAGTTTTCAGTTGGACGACATAGCTACCTTCAAACCGCACATTGCCATTCTGACCAACATCACGCCGGATCATTTGGATCGGTATGAATACAAATTTGAAAAATACATCGAATCGAAATTTAGGATTACCATGAACCAAACCGAAAAAGATTATTTAATCTATGACGATGATGATGAGGTGATTGCCGAATGGCTAAGCAAGCATGAAATTCGAGCCAAAAAAATACCCTTTTCTATTAAAAAAAAACTCAATTACGGAACCTATATAAACAAGCACAATATCATGATAAATATCACTGAAGAATGTATAAGCATCTCGAGAGACGAATTGGCACTCGAAGGCAAACACAACCTCAAGAACGCCATGGCTGCCTCAACAGCTGCTCACTTGCTCAAAATCAGAAAAGAAAGCATTCGCCACAGTCTTTCCAATTTTGAAGGCGTGCCGCACCGATTGGAAAAAGTAAAAAAAGTGGAAGGTGTCACCTACATAAATGACTCCAAAGCGACCAACATAAATTCTACTTTTTATGCCTTGGAGTCAGTTCAAACACAGATCATTTGGATAGTGGGTGGGCAAGACAAAGGAAATGATTACCATGAATTGCTTCCGATGGTAAACCAAAAAGTGAAGGCCATTATTTGTTTGGGTATTGACAATGCAAAAATCATTGACACTTTTCAAAACACGGTAGAGGTGATGGCAGAAACCCACTCCATGCAGGAGGCAGTCAAGATGGCTTACCAATTATCGGAAAGCGGCGACACGGTTTTGTTGTCTCCGGCTTGTGCAAGTTTTGATTTGTTCAGAAATTATGAAGACCGTGGAGATCAATTTAAAGAAGCAGTAAAAAAACTATAACATGAACGGATGGTTCAAATATTTGGAGGGTGACAAAACCATTTGGGCGGTAGCCGCGCTTTTGGGCATCTTCTCTTTTTTGCCCGTGTACAGTTCCAGCAGCAATTTGGTACATCTATACGGACAAGGGAATACCTTCTCGTATTTGTTCAAACATTTATCACATTTACTTTTAGGTTTTTTTATTATATATGGCATACACAAGATTCCGTACAAATATTTCAGTGGACTTTCGGTGATTTTATTTCCGGTAATTATTGCCCTACTCATCTATACCCTTTCACAAGGCAACACAGTACAAGGTGCAAATGCGAGTCGTTGGATACGGATACCTTTTATCGGACTCAGTTTTCAAACTTCTGCTTTTGCCGTGGTGGTTTTGTTAGCGTATGTCGCCCGTTATTTATCGAAAAACATCAACAAAGAGTTGACTTTTAAAAGAACCTTACTCACGCTTTGGCTACCGGTGATGACAGTCTTAATGTTCATATTACCGGCAAATTTTTCGACAACAGCCATCGCGTTTACCATCATATTAATCTTGGTTTTTATCGGAAAACATCCAACCAAATACATACTCAACATCATCGGAATTGGTCTTGCTGCATTGGTTTTGTTTATTCTTTTGGCAAAGGCATTTCCCGGTTTATTGCCCAATCGCGTAGACACGTGGATGAATCGGATAGAAAACTTTACCTCAAACGATGAAAACAGCGATCAGTATCAAACAGACAAAGCAAAAACAGCCATCGCCACTGGCGGTGTATTCGGTTTGGGACCCGGGAAAAGCATTCAAAAAAACTTTCTGCCACAGTCGTCCTCCGATTTTATTTACGCCATCATCTCTGAAGAATTTGGCATGATTGGCGCCATGTTTTTGTTGCTTTCCTACTTGCTTTTGCTTTTCAGGATTGTCATCGTGTCCAAAAAAGCACCGACCAATTTTGGAGCTTTGTTGGCCATAGCGATGGGCCTGCCTATTGTTTTTCAGGCGTTCATCAACATGGGAGTGGCGGTTGGTTTGTTTCCCGTCACCGGGCAAACTTTGCCGCTTATCAGCAGTGGTGGAACATCCATTTGGATGACCTGTGTGTCTTTGGGAATTATCTTGAGTGTGAGCGCCGGAAGAGTGCCGACACCCATCGAAAGTGAAAATTTTGAAAGTATTGACGAAATGGAAAAAGTAATGGCCAATCCGTTAGAAATATTAAGTGAAACTTAAAAAACAGTCAAAGTGAGTCAATTAAAATTCATCTTATCAGGCGGCGGAACCGGGGGACATATCTACCCGGCCATTGCCATTGCCGATGAATTGAAAAAAAGACATCCGGATGCTGAAATTCTATTTGTAGGCGCAAAAGGACGTATGGAAATGGAAAAAATTCCACAAGCCGGATACACCATTGAAGGACTTTGGATATCTGGTCTTCAACGCAGTTTGAGTTTGTCTAATTTGAGTTTCCCATTCAAAGTTATTAAAAGCATTTTTCAATCGAGGAAAATACTCAATCGATTCAAACCCGATGCAGTTATCGGCACCGGCGGGTTTGCGAGTGGTCCGTTGCTTTATGCCGCAGCTTCCAAAAAGATTCCGACCCTCATTCAAGAGCAAAACTCATATCCCGGCATCACCAACAAGATTCTTTCCAAAAAGGTGAATGCGATTTGTGTTGCCTACGAAAACATGGAGCGCTATTTTCCAAAATCAAAATTATTGCTGACAGGAAATCCGTTGCGATCCGATTTGACAGGAGTAATGATGAAAAACAAGACAGCTGCGACACACTTCGGATTGGATTCAAACAAAATTATACTGTTGGTTTTGGGTGGAAGTTTAGGAGCGAGAAACATCAACATGTTGATTGAGAACAATCGCGAATACTTCATTCAAAAAGATGTTCAGGTTATTTGGCAAACCGGCAAATATTATTTCAATAATTACAAAAAATATGACCGCGAGACGATCCGCGTGGTGCCTTTTATCAACCGAATGGATTTGGCTTATCAGGCGGCAGACATCATTTTTTCGCGGTCGGGTGCGCTCTCAGTCTCCGAGTTGAGTTTGGTAGGGAAAGCCGTTGTTTTTATCCCTTCACCCAACGTTGCGGAAGATCATCAAACCAAAAACGCAAAAGCCATAGCCAGTCAAGATGCAGCTATCTTATTAGAAGAAAAACAAGCCGAAAAAGATTTTAAATCGATACTTTCATCATTATTAGAATCCGAAAGTGAAAGAAATTTGTTGGGAAAAGCAATTAAAAAATTAGCCAGACCCGATGCTGCACAACGGATTGTAGATGAAATCGAAAAATTAATAAAAAAAGCATGAAGCCGACAGAAAAAGAGCAGATTTATTTTATCGGTATCGGAGGTATCGGGATGAGTGCTTTGGCTCGATACACCAAGTTGAAAGGCAAGACGGTTGCGGGCTACGACAAAACGCCCACTGCACTCACGCGTTCTTTGAACGAACAGGGTATTCCGGTGATTTGTGAAGATGAAATCCAATTGATTCCGGAGTCATTCAAAAACGCAAACCTTACTTTGGTCGTTTACACGCCTGCCGTGCCGCCCGACAACAAAATTTACAGCTATTTTTTGAACGAAGGTTTTACACTGCTGAAACGATCCGAATTTTTAGGTAGAATAACAGAAAACGAACACTGTTTGGCCATAGCGGGAACGCACGGAAAGACCACGACTTCCTCCTTGTTGGCCCATTTGCTCAAACACAGTGGTATGAATATTACCGCATTTTTGGGCGGGATCAGTCAGAATTACCACTCCAATTTGATACTCGACGGCAACGACGCCGTGGTCGTAGAAGCCGATGAATTTGATCGTTCATTTCTAAGACTAAAACCCTATTTTTCAGCTGTCACTTCGATGGATGCCGATCATTTGGATATTTATCAAAACAAGGAAAATTTGGATGAAGCATTCAGAACTTTTGTTGCCAACACCCAAAAAGAAGGAAAAGTTTTTGTGCAAGAATCGTTGCCTTTAGAAGGAATTCGATATGGCTTCGGTGTACATGCCGATTATCGCTTGCTGAATGTTAAAACCATCGAAGGTGTGTATCACTTTGATATTCAAAATCAAGAAACAATTTATAAAGATTTCGAGTTTTCCCTGCCCGGTGAACACAATTTGCTCAACGCGACGCTTGCGTTTGCGATGGCTAAAGAGTGGGGTGTGGAAGTCAATCAGTTAAAATCGGGTTTAAAGTCGTTTGAAGGCGTAGAGAGACGATTTACCTATCACATCAAAACCGATGGATTGGTGCTGATTGACGATTACGCCCACCATCCGACCGAGATTGCAGCAGCATTTGAGGCGGTAAATACTTTTTATCCGAACAAGAAAAAAACGGTGATATTTCAGCCGCATTTGTTCAGCCGAACCAAAGATTTTGCAGTTGAATTTGCTAAAGAATTGGCAAAATTTGATGAGATTATCTTGCTTGAAATTTATCCGGCTCGAGAGAAACCGATTTCCGGAGTTGACTCAAATTGGCTGTTGTGTTTGATTGATAACCCAAACAAAAGGTTGGTCTCAAAAGAAAATTTGATAAAAACTGTACAAAATTCAACCCCAGAAGTAATCATAACCTTGGGAGCAGGTGATATTTCAGATTGGGTTGAACCGTTAAAAAATGCATTAATCCATGAAAATTAACTGGCTACTTATTAAAAACACAATTTTGGGAGGCTTCACTATTTTTTTGGTGGGCTTCACCAATAAGCGTTTTGATGCCCGAAAACCGGAACGCATAAACATTGTTTTTGAGGGTAAAAGCAAGCAATTCATGACCGATTCGATGGTTAATAAATTGTTAATACAAAAAAACAGAAACGTTTCAAGTTTTTCCTATTCTGAAGTAGATTTGAATGGGATAGAACACCGCCTCAAAAACAATCCCTACGTTCGTGATGCACAAGTTTATATGACTATCAATAAGACAATTGAGGTAGAAGTAACTCAAAAAACACCGATTGCAAGGGTGGCTGCGGATAGGGCTTTTTACTTGGATGAAGCGGGAAATAAAATGCCGCTTTCACCCAATTTTTCGGCAAGGGTGATTTTGATAGATGGAATGATAGACAAAAAAAATAGGGATGGCGCGTATGCGTTGGTTCGAGAAATTAACAACGATCCATTTCTAAAGCAAATTTTCATAGGTGTTCAGTGCTTGGAAAATAAAAGATTTTTACTGATTCCGAGGAAATTTGATTATGAGGTTTATTTTGGCGCTGCGGTCGATGTTAAGCAAAAATTAAAAAATTACAAGTCGTTTTTTCAATATGCAGAGATGAAAAATCTGCATAATCAATATGAAAAAATAAATTTACAGTTCAAGAATCAAATCGTTTGTACAAAAAAAATAAAGTCATGAAGCATAAAAACATCGCCGTAGGATTGGACATCGGTACGACCAAAATCGTTGCCATGATTGGAGCCGAAAACGAATACGGTAAGGTAGATATACTGGGTGTTGGCAAAGCAAAAAGCTTGGGTGTTCATCGAGGTGTGGTGAACAATATTACCCAAACTATTCAATCTATTCAAGCTGCCGTGATGGATGCCGAATCGCAAACGAATATGAAAATCAAAGAGGTAGTGGTTGGCATTGCCGGACAGCACATCCGCAGTCTGCAACACAGCGACTACATCACCCGAAGCAATCCCGAATCGGTGATAGATGAAAACGACATTGATCGGCTTGTAAATCAGGTTTACAAATTGGCCATGCTTCCCGGTGAAGAGATTATTCATGTTTTGCCTCAGGAGTACAAAGTAGATGGACAGCCCGAAATCAAAGAACCGGTTGGGATGTACGGCGGACGTTTGGAAGCCAATTTTCATGTGGTTGTCGGGCAAGTTTCGTCCATACGCAATGTTGCCCGTTGTATCAAAAGTGCTGGCTTGGAATTGGCAGGTATTACTTTAGAACCACTCGCTTCGGCCAATGCAGTTTTGAGCCAAGAAGAAAAAGAAGCCGGCGTAGCTCTCATCGACATTGGTGGTGGCACGACTGATTTGGCGATTTTCAAAGACGGTATCATCAGGCATACTGCTGTAATTCCTTTTGGCGGTAATGTAATCACCGAAGACATCAAGGAGGGTTGTTCCATCATCGAAAAACAAGCCGAGTTGCTCAAACTCAAATTTGGATCAGCATGGCCCGGCGAAAACAAAGACAACGAAATTGTTTCCATTCCCGGACTCCGCGGTCGAGATCCGAAAGAAATCACGCTCAAAAATCTGTCCAAAATTATTCATGCTCGCGTAGTGGAAATCATCGAACAAGTATATCTCGAAATTAAAAATTATGGACACGAAGAACAAAAGAAAAAACTGATAGCAGGAATTGTTCTTACAGGAGGTGGTGCCCAACTCAAGCATCTCAAGCAATTGGTAGAATACATTACCGGTATGGACACACGCATCGGATTTCCAAATGAACATTTGGCCGGCGATTCAGACAGTGAAACCACCAGCCCGATTTACGCAACCGCAGTCGGATTGTTGATGAATGCCTTGGAACGAAACAATAATTTCGTTGAAATTCCCGGTGAAGAAAAGGCAAAAGAGGTAGAAAAAAACACCGAAGAACCTGTTCAAAAGATTATTAAAACAGAACCCAAACCACAACGGAAATCAATCATCGAAAAGTGGTCAGACAAATTAAAAGACTTTTTAGACAACGCTGAATAACTATATAACACACACATTATGAGCAACATAGATTTTGGAAACATTTCGTTTGACCTTCCCAAAAATCAATCAAACGTAATCAAAGTAATCGGTATCGGAGGAGGCGGAAGCAATGCTGTCAACCACATGTATCAATTGGGTATAAAAGGGGTTGATTTTGTCATTTGCAACACCGATGCACAAGCATTAGAAAACAGTCCGGTTCCCAATAAAATTCAATTGGGTGTCGGGCTGACAGAAGGTTTGGGTGCCGGTGCCAATCCGGAAGTAGGAGAGAAGGCAGCTCTCGAAAGTTTTGAAGACATCAAAAGTTTGTTGCAACATCAAACCAAAATGCTGTTTATCACCGCAGGTATGGGAGGCGGAACCGGAACAGGTGCAGCACCCGTGATTGCGAAAATGGCAAAAGAACTCAATATATTAACCGTCGGGATTGTGACCATGCCTTTTGGTTTCGAGGGAAAACTCCGAAACGAGCAAGCCACAAAAGGACTGGAAAACCTCAGGAGGAATGTCGATTCATTGGTCGTTATCAACAACAATAAGCTGCGTGAGGTCTATGGCAATTTAGGATTCAAAGCAGGCTTTTCCAAAGCAGACGAAGTGTTGTCAACCGCAGCTCGCGGAATAGCCGAAGTAATTACACACCACTATACCCAAAATATCGACTTGCACGATGCCAAAACTGTTTTGTCAAACAGCGGAACAGCCATCATGGGATCTGCCAAAGCAAGTGGCGAAAACAGGGCGCAAATAGCCATCAGCAAAGCCTTGGATTCACCACTTTTGAATGACAATAAAATCACAGGTGCAAAAAATGTCTTGTTGCTCATCGTTTTTGGATCGTCTGAAATTACCTTAGATGAAATTGGCGAAATCAATGACCACATCCAGGGCGAAGCCGGACATGGAGCCAACATCATCATGGGTGTGGGTGAAGATTCATCGTTGGAAGATGCCATCGCGGTTACCATTATTGCTACCGGATTTAACGCCGATTTACAAAGTGAAATTGTTCACACCGAACCTAAAAAAATCATTCATACACTCGAAGACGAGCAAAGAGCAGAACAAAACCTGACTCCTAAAGCCACATTTTCCACACAACCCTTGGATTTTGAAATGCCCATTAAAAAGACCGTTGAAGCAGTCGTAGAAACCCCCCCGATAATTAAATTGCCAAAAGAAAATGATTTGCTTGCGACCAATGAATTTATCAGAAGTATTGAAGTGTTTGATTTTGAAGAAATTAATGTTCAATCTACCGAAAATTTTATCATTCATGAAAAAATTGATGAGGTCGTGGAAGAGAAAACACAAGAATTTCATCATAACATTTACGAAGAAAAACAGGTAACTTTAACTTTTGATTTGCCGAAAGACAACCAAGAAAAACAGAAAACGGCAGATGAAATAAGAGCAATCGAAGTAAACGCTGCCAAAGAATTTATTCCGTTTTCAGAATCAACTTCCGAAGGAGTCAAAAGGTACAGTTTAGAAGATTACATGGAAATGGAATCGATGTTACTTGGCTCAAAAGCACCCGTTAAAAAGATGCCTGAAAAAGCAGTTGAAACCGATGAGTTATTTGATTTCAAAACCAACGTGACAGAAAAATCAAAACCGGCAGAGCCCAAAAGAGAAGAGTTTCATCTCGATCCGTTTGACAATCCGATTAGCGAAATATTGAAAGCGCGAGCCGATGAACGTCGCAAAAAAATGAAAGATTTCAACTACAAATTTACTGGACACATGGGGAATGTAGATGAGATAGAGCGCGAACCAGCCTATAAGCGAATGGGCATCGAAGTGGATAACAAACCTGTTTCGCCTGACAATAAAATATCGAGAACCACATTGGAAGTTAACAATGAAAACGAATTTACTTTTCGTTCAAACAATTCCTATTTGCACGACAATGTGGATTGATAAAACTTTCAATTTTTAAAATAAAAATAAAGATTAAATCAAACTATATTTTGTAAATTTGCAAGCCTTAAAACGAAGGAATATGAGTTTAGAGTCACAAGTAATGGAAGCGATGAAAGTCGCCATGAAAGCAAAAGACACAGTTACTTTGGAAGCACTTCGAGCTGTCAAATCTGCTATTTTGTTGACCAAAACTTCCGGGAGCGAAGGTGAGTTGAAAGAAGCAGATGAAATGGCACTTTTGCAGAAATTAGTCAAACAACGCAGAGATAGTGCCGCTATTTATCAACAACAAAACCGCGCGGACTTGGCAAATCCTGAATTGGCTCAAGTTGCGGTAATTGAACAATTTCTGCCAAAACAACTTTCAGAAGACGAAGTAGAAGCTGCCATTAAACCGATTGTTTCGCGATTAGGAGCAAGCAGCATCAAAGACATGGGTAAGGTAATGGGAGAAGCTTCAAAGGAATTGGCAGGAAAAACAGATGGGAAAACCATTTCGTTGATTGTTAAGAAATTACTTTCTTAAATAGGATATTGGCCTCGTACCTGCCCGCCGAGAGGCGGGGTTCAACTGAATAGAATATCAGACCTGCCTGCCGGCAGGCAGGTTTCGGCTCTGAGGATTGGGGGTTTGAAAAGATTATGAACTAAAATAACAAGACGATAATTTAATTATAATGGCCTCGTAGTTCAACTGAATAGAATATCAGATTTCGGCTCTGAGGGTTGGGGGTTTGAATCCCTCCGAGGTCACTAAATAAAAAGTCTTGTGAAAACAAGGCTTTTTTTGTATTTCAGAAATGGAGGTAAGATTTACTTTATACTATTTACTTCAATCCAGTAGCCGTCCGGATCTTGAAAATAGATTTGTTTGACTCCGTCGGCTCGAATCTTTATTTTATGGGATTCGCCTTCCCAATTGAAATATTTTATTTTTTTGGCTTCAAGCGATTTGATAAAATTATCAAATCCGGAAACTGTCATCGCAAAATGGACTTCATTGTTGGCGTTGGGTTCATTTCTTATGGAAGTGGCAGCAATCAGGTGTAATTCTTTGTCACCTCCTAAAGACAACCACCTTCGTCCCGTTTTTTCAGTGCGGTTGGTTATTTCCTTTAGGTTTAAGGTGTTTTTATAAAAATCTGCAGAGCGATTGACCTCTTTCACAGCCAATGCGACATGATTGAAAGTTGCCGAAAACGAAATGGAATCTTGTGCATTGGAAGACAAAGCAAAGATTAAAAGCAAGAATGGTAAAGTCGGATTTTTCATATAATAACCTAAAATTATTGTGAATTTCGAATCGTTTGAATGGTTTGTAGCAGCTGTTTTACGTTCTTTTCAAGCAAAGCAAAATCTTTGTTGGTCAAAATTTCCTTCGATATCAATTGAGACCCCATGCCTACACAAGTTACGCCTGCATTAAACCATGCGGCTAAATTTTCATGGGCGGGTGAAACACCTCCGGTTGGCATGATGCTTGTCCAAGGTTGAGGCCCTTTGACGGCTTTTACAAACTGCGGACCGTAAATTTCGCCAGGAAATAATTTGACGATTTCACAGCCCAATTCTTCCGCTTTAGCTATTTCAGTTAAGCTTCCGCAGCCCGCAGACCACAAGACTTTGCGTCTATTGCAAACGATGGCAATATCCTCTCTCAACACCGGTGTGACGATAAAATTGGCACCCAAAGCCATGTACAAAGAAGCGGCAGCACTATCTGTGACGGAGCCTACACCCATCATCATACCGGGTAATTCTTTGATAGCGTATTTGGTCAGTTCACCAAAAACTTCGTGCGCGAAATCACCGCGTGCCGTGAACTCCATCAAGCGGGCACCGCCTTTATAACAAGCTTTTAATACCTGTTTGCCCAGGTCGAGGTCGCTGTTGAAAAACAAAGGAACCAATCCGGTTTCTTTCATCGTGGTTGTAACTTCAATTCTTGAAAAATTTGCCATGATTATACTGTTTTATCGGGAAACTCTTCCACTGGAATCGCCTCCCATTAATTTTTCTACTTCTTCTACACTGACCAAGTTTGCATCGCCTTTGATGGTGTGTTTCAGACACGAGGCGGCTACGGCAAAGTCTAAGGCTTTTTGATTGTCTTCAGAATGTTGCAACAAGCCGTAAATCAATCCACCCATAAAGGAATCGCCTCCACCAACGCGGTCTACAATGTCCGTAATTTGATATTGATGAGATTGATAAAGCTTTTTCCCATCGTATAAAACACCTGCCCAAGTATTGTGGGAAGCCGAGATAGAACCTCGCAGAGTTGTGATTACCTTTTTTGCTTTTGGAAATTTTTTCATCATTTGCTCACATACCGACATGAATGCTTCTGCGGTAATATCATGTCCTTGTGTGGTGATGTCCAAACCTTCCGGTTTGATGCCGAAGTGCTTTTCGGCATCTTCTTCATTCCCCAAAATGACATCACAATAAGAAGTTAATTCAGTCATGACAGTCTCTGGTTCGACACCGTATTTCCAGAGTTTTGCGCGGTAATTCAAATCTGTGGAAATGGTAATTCCTAATTGACTCGCCACTTTTACCGCTTCCAGACATGCATCGGCGGCTCCTTGTGAAATGGCTGGCGTGATGCCAGTCCAGTGAAACCATTGTGCGTCCTTAAAAACCATTTTCCAGTCAATCATGCCCGATTTGATTTCTGCCATCGATGAGTGCGCTCGGTCGTAAACAACCTTGCTTGCTCTTGCAACTGCACCGGTTTCCAGATAATAGATACCCAAACGGTCTCCACCGTAAACGATATGGTCAACTCCAACGCCTCTTTTACGCATTTCCATCATGGCACATTGTCCTATGTCATTCTTGGGTAAACGGGTTACAAAATCGACCGGAATCCCAAAATTAGCCAAAGAAACCGCCACGTTCGATTCGCCTCCGCCATAGACTACATCAAAACGATCGGTTTGTGAAAATCTTAAAAATCCAGGCGGAGAAAGTCGGAGCATAATCTCACCAAAAGTAACAACATTCTTCATTTTTAGATGCTTTATAAATTAAATAGATTCGGTAAAAACAGGGTAATTTCGGGTATGTAACTCACCAACAACAAGACGAGAATCATGACTACCAAAAAGGGAAGCAAGGGTTTGATGACTTCTGTAACAGATACTTTTGCTACGCCACTACCCACGAAAAGAACCGTGCCAACCGGCGGTGTACACAAGCCGATGCACAAATTCAGCACCATGACAATTCCAAAATGTACGGGATCCATTCCCAGCGAGGTCATCACCGGTAAAAAAATAGGTGTAAATATCAAAACGGCAGGTGTGATGTCCATAAAAGTGCCTACAATTAATAATACCACATTAATAATCAAAAGTATGACAAATTTATTACTGAATTGATCCAACAAAAAACCGCTGATTAACTCGGGGATACTCTCAAATGAAAACAACCACGACATCGCCATGGAAGTACAAATCAAGAACATAACGACTGCCGTGGTTTTGGCACTCATCAATAAAATGTTCGGGAAATCCTTTGTTCCGATGTCTCCGTAAATCAATGCCAACACAGCCGCATACAGAACGGCAATTGCCGATGCTTCAGTCGCGGTAAAAATGCCAACGACTATTCCACCAACGACGATTATCAGTAAAAGCAAACTGAAAAATGCTTTTCGGAAATAGATCCAGATTTCTATCATCGGGGTTTTTACACCTTTGGCAAAACCTTTTTTGTAAGCGACTAAGGCAATGTAAGACATCAAGGCAAGTCCCAATAATATGCCCGGCAAGTAACCCGCGATGAATAAAGCTGCAACCGATGCCGTACCACCACTCGCCAAAGCATATACGATGAGTATATTGCTGGGCGGAATAATGAGGCCGGTGGTTGATGAAGTGATGTTTACCGAAGCACTGAATGCTCTCGGATAACCTTCTTCTTCCATGCGATCGGTCATGATACTACCGATGGCAGAAGTGGCCGCGATTGCCGAGCCAGAGATGGCACCAAACAGCATGGCTGCCAGTACATTCACATAAGCCAAACCGCCGGGCAAGCCCGCCACTAATGATTTGGCAAAATCAATCAGCCGGTTTGCGATCCCACCTCGTTTCATGATTTCTCCTGCCAGCACAAAGAACGGAATTGCCAAGAGAGCAAAACTATCTATTCCGGTGGTCATTCGCTGCGCGATGGTGGTTAGCGCGGGAAGCCTGTCAATGTTTAACAGCAAACTGAGGGTAGTGGCAATTCCGATGCTGTATGCAACCGGCACTTTTATCATCAGCAATGCAAAAAAACTGACAAACAACACGATGATACTGACAACTTCGATACTCATCTTTACAGGCTTATTTGATTTTTATAAATTTTTGAAATATGATAAACGGAAAAGCACATAATCAGCAAGCCGCTGATTGGCAAGATGGCATAAACATAGCCTAATGGAATCTGCAAAGTTCCGGAGAGTTGTTCTAAATGTAAGGTGATGTAAACCAAATTAAACCCGCCGACAACCATGACTACAAGTGCAAAAAGCAAAATGAAAACTTCGATGAGAATCGATAGTTTCTTTTTATTTTCATGGGATAATTTACGATACAAAAAATCCATCGACAAATGTTCTCTTTTGGCATTGAGATAGGCAGCTCCCAAAATGGACAACCAAATCAGCGAGAAACGGGCGAGCTCTTCCGTAAACGAAAAAGAGGCGTTCAAAAAATATCTCGAAAAAACCTGCAACAGCACATCAAAAAATAACAAGACGAATAGGGCAACCAAGAAAATTTCCATGGTGCGACTTACTTTCTGAAATAGCAGATCTATTTTATTCATCCTTATTTGGCTTTAATTTGATTGACCCATTCAGACATTTCCGGATATTCTTTTAAAAAATTTTCTAAAACGTTTTTTGATTGCGCAGCAAACAGTGATTTGTCCGGATAAATAACTTCTACTCCATATTCTTTGACTATTTTCATGGATGCCTCATCTGCTTCCTGCCAGTATGTTTTTTGGGCTTGCGAAGATTCGTCTGCGGCTTCCTGCAACCATACCTTTTCTTGTTCAGACAATTTATTCCAATATTTTGTACTGACAATCAACACATCGGGGACGGCGGAATGTTCGTCCATCGTCAAATATTTACACACTTCATAATGTTGCGTGGAGACAAACGAAGGCAGGTTGTTTTCGGCACCGTCCACCACGCCTTGCTGAAGCGCAGTATAGAGTTCACCCAATGCCATCGGTGTAGCCGAACCGCTCAAAGCATTGACCATATCAATTGACATTCGATTATTCATCACCCTGATTTTCATGTTTTTTAAATCTTCAGGCTTGCGGACGGCTTTGGTTTTGGTATAAAAATTTCGACTTCCGGCATCGTAATAACACAATCCGCGCAGCCAAAACTTACTTCCTTTTTCGAGAATGGATTTGCCGATTTCACCTTCCAACACATTTGTCAAGTGTGCTTTGTCCCGAAACAAATAGGGCACGCCCAACACTTGGTATTCCGGCACAAAGTTCGCCAAAGTAGCTGCACTCACTTTGGTAATGGCAACCGTCCCGATTTGCAATAATTCCAACACTTCCCGTTCCGAACCCAACTGCCCGTCCGAAAATATTTTGATGGTCAGTTTACCGCCCGATTTTTTTGCCAACGCCTTCTGAAAGGACAAAAAACCTTTGTGCACCGGATGCGATTGCGGTAGATTATGTGCTAGATAGAGCACCTTTGTCTCGGAGTCCTTTTTACAAGCATACAAGCCAAACATCAGCATCAAAATGAGAAAGATTTTTTTGGTCATGTTTTTCATTTAAAATCAAAATAACGGTAGGCGTTGTGGTAACATATATCTTGAACCATTTTTCCCAAGAATGCGAGATCGTTTGGCACCAATCCATTTCTGAGGTCTTCGGCAATGAGATTGCACAAGATTCTTCTGAAATATTCGTGTCTTGGGAAAGACAAAAAACTGCGACTGTCGGTCAGCATGCCGATGAATCGACTGAGTAAGCCGATGTTTGACAACGCGTTCAACTGTTTTTCCATCCCGTCTTTTTGGTCTAAATACCACCAGCCTGAACCGTACTGCATTTTTCCGGGCGTGCCACCGTTGAAATTGCCCATCATGGCGGCAAACACCTCGTTTTGAGCCGGATTCAAATTGTAGGTGATGGTTTTTGTCAATTGATTGGTTTCGTCTAAACGATTCAATAATTTCGACAGAAAATCCGCCATCGGAAAATCGCCGATGGAATCGCAACCCACATCAGCTCCCAACTGATTTTGCAACCGACTGTTGTTGTTTCGGATGGCTCCCAAATGATATTGCTGCACCCAGCCTTTTTCGTGATATTTTTTTCCCAAGTGAAGAAAAAGGCTCGATTTGTATTGGTCGATTTCCGAAGGAGAGAGTTTTTCGCCTTTTAAAAATTTATTGAAAATCGTTGCGATTTCAGCTTCGGTAAAATCTACCATCGAATGTGCTCCACCGACTCCGAAATCGGACAATCGACAGCCATTTTGGTGGAAAAAATCAATTCTGGTATCAATTGCATCCAATAAATTTGTAAAGCTGTCAATGGAAAATCCGACGACAGCTTCTAATTTTATCAGATGGTCTTGAAATTCCTTTTGATTAATCAAAAATAAATTATCCGAACGGAAAGCCGGATAAACTTTGGTGAAATAATTTTTCTGAGCAATTTGTCGGTGATCATTGAGATCGTCTATGGGATCATCTGTGGTGCAAACCACTTTCACGTTCATTTGTTCCAATAATTGCATCGGTGTTTTGGATGGCAAAACAGCATTTGCTTTTTCGTAAATTTGTTTGGCATTTTCGGGTTGCAAGATTGCATCGATGTCAAAATAGCGTTTCAGTTCGAGTTGTGTCCAATGAAAAAGCGGGTTTCTCAGAGTATAAGGAACCGTTTCAGCCCATTTCACAAATTTTTCTTCGGAAGTTGCGTTTCCCGTGATAAAATATTCATCGATGCCATTGGCACGCATCCCGCGCCATTTGTAGTGATCGCCACTGAGCCAGACTTCCGTGATGTTACCGAGCGGCGCGTTTTTTGCCATTTGTGCAACCGGTAAATGACAGTGATAATCAATAATCGGCATGGCTTTCGCATAGTCGTGATACAGCGTTTCAGCCTCTTTGGAATTCAATAAAAAATGGTCGGTTACAAAAGATTTCGCGTTTATTTTCATCATTCAGATAAGCTTTTAGAAATTCCTAGTTCCAATCCTCTCAATTCTGCCAGACCTCTCAATCTGCCAATCGCGGAGTAACCCGGGTTTGTTTTTTTGTATAAATCATCTAACATTTGATGACCGTGATCTGGTCGCATAGGCATTCTTATATCTACTCTTCCGGCATTTTTCCTTTTGATTTGCTCTTTTATCAAAGCTTTCATCACTCCAAACATATCGACATCTCCTTCGAGGTGGTTGGCTTCATAAAAATTACCAAATTCATCACTTTGTGTACTTCTCAAATGGATAAAATGAATTCTGTCACCCAAACGTTCCACCATGCCGGGCAAGTCATTGTCGGGGCGGACACCAAATGAACCGGTACAGAAAGTCAGTCCGTTGTTGGGGCTGTCCACGGCGCGATACAAATCGACGATGTCTTGTTCGGTGCTTACAACTCTTGGCAGTCCCAGTATCGGGTAGGGCGGGTCGTCCGGGTGAATACACATCCGAACACCTGCTTTCTCGGCACTTGGGATGATTTGATTCAGAAAATAAAAGAGATTTTCTTTCAATTCTTTTGTGCCGATATTGTCATAAGTTGCCAACACAGCGTTGAATTCTTCCAAAGTATATCCTTCTTCTGCTCCGGGCAGTCCGGCGATGATGTTGTTGACGAGTTTTTGCTTTTCGGCAACACGCAACGCTTTGAATTTTGCTTTGGCTCTGTTGATTTGTTCTGCGGTATAATTTTGCGCAGCTCCCGGTCTTTTGAGCAAAAACAATTCGAAAGCGGCAAACTCGGCAGCATCAAAACGGAGTGCTTTTGAGCCGTCAGCTACTTCGTATGCCAAATCGGTGCGTGTCCAGTCCAAAACCGGCATAAAATTGTAGCAAACCGTGTCGATGCCACACGCGCCTAAGTTTGACAGGGTTTGTTTGTAATTTTTAATGTATTCTTTAAAGTTTCCTGAGCGTGTTTTGATATTTTCGTGGATGGGTACACTTTCCACGACCGACCAGCTGAGACCGGCTTGTTCGATGGTTTCTTTGCGTTTTTGTATTTCTGCGATTGGCCAAACCTCTCCATTCGGAATCTGGTGCAATGCAGAAACGATACCCGTTGCTCCGGCTTGTTTGATGTCAGAGAGGGAAACCGGATCGTTGGGTCCGTACCATCTCCATGTTTTTTCGAGATAAAAGTTCATATTTATTCTGTTTTTTATACGCCACTGTACGCGCTAAATCCGCCATCGATGGGAATGACAACGCCAGTAACGAAAGATGAAGCGTCATCACATAAATACAAGGTTGTACTTATTAAATCTTCCGGCTCGCCATAACGCCCCATGGGTGTTTGGTCAATAATTTGTTGACCTCTTTGTGTCAAACTTCCGTCTGAATTGGTTAATAAGGCTCTGTTTTGGTCGGTTAAGAAAAATCCCGGTGCCAACGCGTTCACTCTTATCCCAACTTTGGAAAAATGTACGGCCAGCCATTGGGTAAAATTGGAAACGGCTGCTTTGGCAGCACTGTAAGCCGGGATTTTAGTCAGCGGTGTAAAGGCATTCATGGAAGAGATGTTCAAAATAGAACAATTCGCTTTTCCGATCATGTCTTCTGCAAAAACTTGTGTAGGCAATAAAGTTCCGACAAAATTCAGGTCAAACACAAATTTAATCCCTTCGATGTCCAAATCGAAAAAAGTTTTAAAACCTTCTGCTTTTTGGATGAAATCTTCCTCCGTTAAAAACGGATTCGTGGTTGTTCCCAGCGGATGATTTCCGCCGGCACCGTTGATTAAAATATTGCAACTGCCCAATTGGTCGTTGACTACTTTTTTGGCTTTTTCCAAGGAAGTTTTATCCAAAACATTGGCGGTGATACCGATGGCTATTCCGCCTTCCGCATGAATTTCATGGGCTATAGATTCGGCGGCTTCCAATCGCAAATCCAGTAATGCTATTTTGTGGCCTTCTTTTGCCAATGCTTTTGCCAAAGTGCTACACAATACTCCTCCGGCACCGGTTATGACGATTACTTTACTCATTTTTTTAATGTTAATCCCGATTTTTACCCGCTAAAAACTGTAAAAATCCGACAAAGGTTTTTGAATAATTTCGTTTCGATACATGGCATCGAGTCCCATTTGTACGCAGACAGCCGTATTGGCACCGGTGATTACATTGGAAATGGGTGTTTTATTGTTTCGGATGCTGTCTCTGAAGTCTATCAATGCTTGTTTGCTCGGGTCGGCGTGGTGTATATCAATCGGAATTCCTTTTCCTTGTTCCCATGTTTTGGTGGCTCCGGATACGCCGTCCACATTACCTATTTCTCTTTCGTAATTGCCTTCGGGGTAAAACCAGGCTTTTTGATAATCCAAAATGATGGTTCCCTTGTCGCCCATCACTTTGATTTTATAATCGTCCAAGGCGTTGCTGGTAAGGCAGGTGAAACTCGCTTTGACACCGTTCGGGTAACTGTAGATCAGATGCACATTGTCATAGGTTTCGCGACCGTCTTTCCAATAATCAATGCCGCCGACTCCCATGACTTTATCGGGTACTTCGCCCAACACCCAATTTACAAAATCAATTTGGTGTGAGCATAATTCGGCAACCAAACCACCGGAGTACTCCCGATACATTCGCCAGTTGATAGCCCTTTCCAACTCAGGGCTGGGGACGGGTCTGCGCCAGTTGCCATTGCGATTCCATTGACATTGAAAGGCGGTTATTTTCCCAATTTTTCCTTGTTTGATTAGCTCGGCTACGTGAACATAGAGTCGGGAGCTGTGGTATTGATGCCCGGTTTGAAAAATGCGGGAAGTCTGTGTTGCTTTTTTCACCAACGCATCGATTCCCGAATACCCTTTTGCCATGGTTTTTTCACCGTAAACATGTTTCCCGGCATCCAATGCGTTTATTTCAATCTGTGAATGTGTGCTGAAGGGTGTGGCTATCAAAACGGCATCGAGATCTTTGTTTTCCAATAACTTGCGGTAATCTGCGTAGCCTTTGGCTTTGTTGGCGGTTTTTGCCATTCCTTCTTCCAACCTGAAAGGCAAAATGTCACAACAAGCGGCCACTTGGATACCTTCTATTTCATTCAAAAAAGGAATAAGCCCGCCACCGCGGTCACCGGTTCCAATAACGCCTATGTTGATTGTGTCGTTTGCACCTAAACGACCGATGGAGCCAATAGCTGAAACACTTGCCAAAGCACCCGCGGACAACAACCCGCTTTTAACAATAAATTCTTTTCTTTTCATTTTTAAATTATTTCACCTTGGGAAATGGTATTTTACAATTTCGGTTCCCAACCGTTTTCATAGGTTCTGGACCAAAGTTTCATGCCATCGCGATCGTAAATGATACCGGATTGACTGTCGATATCGAATCCTTTTCCAATGCGGTAGGCAATGTTGGCATAATGTACCATCGCCATGCTGATGGAGGCATCGTCGATGGGAGCATTTAATTTTGCTTTGCCCCGAATGGCATCAAAGAAGTTTAACACATGTGTTGTTGTCATGTCGCCTCCGCCACCCAGCGTATTTCCGGCTTCTTGCGATGCAGATTGACTGTTTTTGACAACTTTGCCGCTTCGATCGGTGAGTATATATTTTCCACGATCGACAAAAACCGCACCTTCACTGCCATAAATGATGGTGCCGCGATCGCCTCCGTAGGTGTCGTATCCGTTTCGGCTTTTACCATCCCATTGGATGATTTTATTGTCTTTGAAACGGAAGGTGGCTTCCATGGTGTCATACATTTCCCAGCCATCACCGGAGAAATGGCGTTTGTCGGCCTCCACTTCCGCGTGTAGCGGAAGGTCAACTTGCAAAGCCCAACGTGCCACATCCAATTCGTGTGTACCGTTGTTGCCGGCTTCCGCGGTACCGTAATCCCAGCCGTACCAATGCCAGTTGTAATTCCAGGTTTCTTCTGTATATTCTCTTCGCGGTGCAGGTCCCTGGAACAAATCCCAGTCCAGTCCTTGGGGAATCGGTGCTTTTTTCTGAACGGGCACTTCCCCTCTTTGGTTGGTGTAAAACGCCAAAGCTTTGTAGGGTGTGCCGATAATGCCGTTGTGAATTTCCCTGATAATTTCGATGGTGTGATCGGATGATCGTTGTTGGTTGCCCATTTGTACCACTTTGCCGTAGTGTTTGGCAGCCTTTACCAACAATTCATTTTCATGCAAATTGTGGCTGCACGGTTTTTCGACATAGACGTTTTTCCCGGCTTTCATCGCCATGATGGAACCCGGCGTATGCCAGTGATCGGGAGTCGCATTAAACAAAACATCCACTTTGGGGTCGTCGATAACTTTGCGAATATCATTTTCCAATTTGGGTTTGTAGTTGATGTATGCTGAAAAGCTTTCCATTGCTTTTGTGCGCTGACTTTCCATGACATCACACAAATACATCAAATTGACGTTTGCTTCTTTTTTTGCGATGGGCTCGTAATAGGCACCCAATCTTCTTCCCAACCCGGCTATGGCGATATTTAACCGGTCGTTGGCTCCAATGATGCGCCGGTAACTGCTCGCCGACATACCCATTGCCGTATTTCCAACGGCCACCGCGGCACTTCCCAAGACTGTTTTTGTGATAAAATTTCTTCTGGAGGTCATGAGCTAATAGGATTTAATTTTTACATTTTTGAAAGATACGCGGTTGCCGTGGTCTTGCAGTAGGATGTGACCCTTGTCGGCTTCACCGAACTTAGGCCAATCGACATATTTACTTTCCGAAACCAACTTGCGGTATTCAGTACTTTTTCGTTCGTATTCCAAGACCTTCATTCCGTTCAACCAATGTTCGACATGGTTGTTTTTTGAGATGATGGTTGCAGTATTCCATGCGCCAATCGGATGGATGGGTTTGTTTGGGTCGGCTTTGATGAGGTCGTAGAGCGAAGCAACTGTTCGGCTTCCTTCGTGGTTACCGAGTTTGGCATCGGGATGATTTTCATCGTCCAAAATTTGGTATTCCAAACCGATGGAAGAACCCGGGCCTTTGTTGAGATCGGTATCTACATAATATTTAATGCCGCTGTTGGCACCTTTGGTGATTTTAAAATCGACTTGAAGTTCAAAATCACCGTATAATTCGGTAGTCACGATATCTCCACCGGCTGCTGCTTCGGCTCCGTTCGATTCCAAAACCGTAAGTTCACCATTTTCTATTTGCCATCCTTTTTCGGGAAATTCATCCAATTTGGCACTGCGCCAGCCATTGGTTGTTTTCCCGTCCCAAAGGAGTTTCCAACTGTTTTTTTCCTCATCGATGGTGAGTTTATTTTTGGTAGTTACGGGTGTCAAGGGCGATTTTCTGGCATATTTGGAAAGGCTGTCTGTAAGAATTTTGACGTTTTTCCAGATGATTTCCGTGCCCCGATGTTGACCTTCTTGCAGGGCGTGAACTTGCAACGCAATAAACCCGGAAGCAGTTTTGTCATCAATCAGGTAAGCCGCCGGCACATCGTTGATCCAAGTTTTGATGGTGTCTTTGATGGCTTCGATGCGATAATGGTTCCAATCGTTTTGCTTAAAAGCTTTTTGCGCAGCCGGATTATCTTCCAGATTGCATAACCATCCCCTTCTTTGTTCGTCATAAATACCGGCACTCCAAGCCCGTTTTGACGGATCAATCTCTATTTGATAGCCATGTACAACACCATCCCTGTAATAAGGAAAACTATTGCTGCGAATTTGAATTCCTGAGTTCATGGTCGAATCGACTTTGTAATCGAGTTCCAGTATAAAATCGCCGTACATTTTGTCGGTGGTCAAAAAGGAGTTGGGCGAATCGGGCACGGAAGTCCCCACGATGGCACCCTCTTTAATTTCATAATTGGCATGACCACCTTTGATGATCCAGCCGTTAAGCGTTTGCCCGTCAAACAAATCAATCCAGGGAGTCGTGTCCTTTTTGGTTTCCGAACAACCGGAAAGCATAAGGATAAGTAGAAGTGGAATGATTTGAACTGAGAAGCGTTTTTTTGATGGTTTCATCTGAAAAGGGTTTGTATTTGAGAAATAATAATATGTTTTGTGCTCCATTTAGGGTTGCAAAAATTTACAATAAATATAGCGTACTCTTTTTGATTTGTAAAATAATAGAATGATTTTATATTTTTTTTAAAGTATTGAATTAAAATCCCCTTTCCATTTTGTCGGACAAAATAAAAAAGGGGAATTAAACAAAAATCAAATCAATATCCCGGATTTTGTGGAAAATCCGTAGAAGTTCTGTCTATTTGTGTAAGAGGAATAGGTCTCAACATGTGAAAATCCTGAACGTTTGGTGCTCCTTGGGGATTGTGTAATCTAACACGTTCCACAAGTTTCCCGGTCCGAACCAAATCGAACCAACGTTTGCCTTCCTGAGCTAATTCTTTGGCTCTTTCTTCTAAAATCACATCGATATTTACTGAAGATATGGGAGGAAGTGTAGAAACATTATCAACACCATAGGCTCTCATCCGGACTTCATTGAGATATTCGAGTGCTTTGCCTTGATTTGGAGCTGGTTTTAGTGCATTTGCTTCGGACGCGATTAAATAAACCTCAGCCAATCTCCACGCAATGAAATCTCTCCCACCAGACTCTTCATTAACAGAGACGCGATTTGGTTGCACCCATTTTTTTGAAGCCGGATATATTTTTTCAGTATATTCACTTTGATTAAAGATATTAACACTAAATGGGCGACTATCCTTCTCAGCTTGCGTTAAAGTTTTTCTAGGCAACCAAACGGCAGTATCGCCTACTTGTACACCCGGAGGAGCTGAATTAGGGTTGTTTGCAAACCATACTGTGGTAAATGTGCCAGCGTACCTTTGATCTTCCTCATCGTATAAATTCAACAAATAGTTGGTTGGTTTAAATCTTTTCCAAGGTCTGCCATTTACTACATCCCTGACCATTCCAGGTAATTTGTCATATTCCATTAGAAAAAACAAGTGTGCAGGGTTTCCTCCGTTGTCAAACTCTTTATTGTCCGCGAACTGTGCTGACCAGATAACTTCTGAGTTATTTTCATTATCCAATTTCCATAAATTTGCAAATGGTTTTACCAAACTAAAAGGGCCGTTGTTAATTACTTCTTCTGCATATTGTGCAGCCTTGTCGTAGTCTTTCAAGGTGAGATAAATGTCTGCCAAGGCAGTCTTAGCAGCCCATGAGGTAGCTCTGCCAAAATCATTTTGAGAGGGAGGTAAATTTTGTTCTGCAAACTCCATATCTTCAATGATCTTTGGATATAACTGATCTAATGGCATTCTTGTTGCTTCTGTCTCGGCACCCTTTGTTTCTTGATCTGTGTAATGAACAGGTCCCCAAATGCGTGCCAACCAATAGAAGTAATAGCCTCTTAAAAAACGAGCTTGTCCCAAAATATTTTTTAATTTTTCGGAATCAGAAATTACATTAGGGGCTCTGCCGATAACGGCGTTTGCTGTATTTATTCCTTTGTAGAAAACTTCCCAAGGCTCTTGAACAACGATTGAACTGGCATTTAAATCCGAATTATAGGTATTGAAAGATTTAAAATTTCCATCAGAACCGTTCGTGTAAGTGTCTGTTCCCATTGCAATTAAAGTCCATCCAGTCTCGCGATTACCAGTACTACCAATGAAAGAAGTGAATGCGGAATAGGCTCCGTTGAGTGCCAAACCAATTCCTTCCTCGTCGGTAAATACACCATCCGCGGTTAAATTACCAGTAATTTTTTCGGATAAATTGTCCGCTGTGCAGGATGATAAGAGTATCAAAGAAATAAGAATTATTTTTATTTTTTTCATATCTAAATATTTGTGAATTAATTTATTAAAACGATACATTGATGCCAAACAAAAATGTTTTTGGACTGGGTAAATGGTTGTCACTTGCTGCAACCTCGGGATCTATGCCATCCAAATCTTCTGAAGCAAAGAGGAAAGGATTTTGTGCGGTAGTATAAAGTCTTAAATTTTCTAGTTTAAGATAATTAGTCACTTTGCTGTTATTTTTAAAGGTATAGCCAAGTGTGATGTCACGTATTCTTGTAAAGGAGGCATCTATAAAGCTCAACACTTGAGAATCCAAAGGTCTCTCTTGATTGGCGTTAGGCCTTGGGAATTCATTGCTGG
>PHDQ01000214.1 GCA_002841025.1 Bacteroidetes bacterium HGW-Bacteroidetes-13
GCCGGAAGCATTCCACGATTGAAGTGCCTGAAAAGCTGCCAAGGGAACACCGATAAAATTGACCAAATCGTTGCCGGCAAAAGCCAATGCCAAAGCAAATGTCCCGATGAGTACGACCAATTTAAAGACGTTCACTTTAAAAAAATAAATCAAAGAAACCGACAATCCGGTCCAAAAAACAAACGCAGTAAAAATTAGCAGATTGATGTTTTGCTTGATGTAAAGGTTGCTTGCAGAGAATGTAGAAAGGCTGTTCAACCCTTTAAAAAGTATAAAATAGGTAATAGAAGTGAATGCAAGTCCGGCAAATATTCCGGCTACATAAATTGGTTTTTTCTGATAATTAAAGGTCATCACAACCCGGGTGACAAATTGAATCAACGCACCTATCACAAATGCAATAACAATCGAAATAAAAATGCCAAGCACGATGTTGACGGCTTTTTCGGTATTGATATAGGTTGAAAGCCCGACAAAGGATTTGGCTTCGATGTTTTTTACAATGGCGATCGCCACGGCCGCTCCCAAGAGCTCAAAAACGATGGAAACTGTGGTAGAAGTGGGTATTCCGATGGAGTTAAAATAGTTGAGCAACAAGATGTCAACTACCATGACGGAGAAAAAAATAATCAGTATATCTTTGAGATAAAAAGCCTGCGGATTGAATATACCTTTTCGCGCAACTTCCATCATGTCATTGGAAAAAACAGTACCCAAGCAGATACCGATGGCAACGACAATCATAATGGAATTGAGGGAAGCCACTTTAGATCCTATGGCAGAATTCAAAAAATTGATGGCATCGTTGCTCACTCCGACTATCAAATCGGCAATGGCAAAAAACAAGATAACAGCAATTAAAATCCAGTACACTCCCACCTTTCTGCTGTAAAAAAATTAAAATAAATTGGTAAAATAGCTAAATACTTCGTCGCGGATGGCTTTGTTGGCTCCCGATGCAAGTACCACAGAAATTGCCAAACCAATCAGCGCGTAGGTAAAATCTTTTGCAATCAAACGAAAAGCTTTTTTCTTGTGTTTTTCACCTGATTTTGTTCTCGAAAGACTGATAGCAATCTCTCTTCCGCCAATGACACCCAAAAATACCCAAGTTGTACTCATCGGAATCGGGCTGATAAATAGTTTGTAGATTAACAATATTACATAGGTGAAATCAATCAATGTAGCCGCGCGAATGTCCGAAATTCTGATTTTCTCACTCACTACCTGTTGAATTTTGTCTCCTCGCAAATAGAACAATATCCCCAATCCCAAAAAGATGGTTGATGCAAAAATAGCAAAGTGAACTGCTGTTTGTTGTCTGGGAAGAAAAACGGCTATGTTCGCACCGTCTTGCATCACCCAAACCGACCAAAGTGCTCCACTTACTACCCACTGAATCGGCATCCATGCCGGATGTGACTTTCGCTTTTTAAAGAATCTCTTTATCAAATTGTAACTGCTGTACCAAACCACAAACGACAAGATAAATGCCAACACGTAGCCCGAAACACTTTTGCCAACCATCGATACAATCCCGGAAGAATCGGCACTAAAAACGCTCAAGAGCAAAAAAGTAGTAGAAACCGGCATGCGCAAACGGGTGATAATCAACAAAACAAGCGGGGCGATTATCTGAAATATACTGAAATTATCAGGGTGTGGAAATTTGGTTTCTCCTGCACTATTAACCAACCGCTGATAGGTGACATCGCCATCAAAATAAACCCAACTGAAGGTAACCGTTGCTAAAAATATAGCACCCACATAAAGCCACAAAATCCACCATTTTTTATCTCCATTGCTCTCGATAAATGTCCCCAAAGATTGAATACTGTCGTTCGAAACAGCCGCATAAGCTGCAAAAGCGAAACCCAACCACATGGCTGCCTGACCATAGCCAGTCAATATCTCGGCTAACAAAAGCCCAACTAAGATGACTAAGAGAAATAGTTTTTCTTTTGCAAAAACCTCAAGTAGATTCAGATAAAACTTACCGGGTTGTTTTTTTTTTGATTTCACCATGATCACATAAAATTTTGCAAACTACACACTTTCCAAAGGTCAGTGAACTTTGCCAATATAATGTTAAGAAAATGTTACCTTAATATTAAGTAGGTGTTTATGAGCTTTCTGATGTGAATTGAAAAAATCCCGAAAATACTTCCGGGACTTTTAGCTACATAAATCAAATGAATATTAAAAACGTACCCAACCTGCCATCCAGTTGTCATCTGCAGAAACACCACCGATAAAGGCTGCGCTTGAGAAGAAAGGATCTAAAGTTGATGGGTTAAAACCGCTTGGAAATGTTCCGAAAACAGACTGTGAGAGTGTGACAGGTGCCGTAGAATTGTTAAATGATGGATTAGCAAAATCAACCGTTGCGGTGACTGCTGTTCCGGTATAAACGAACGGAGAAACATTGTCGATGATTGACCATTCGACTGTTATTTTCCCGTCGTTTAATTGGGTGATGGTTTCGTCATGTTCTACTTGAACACCTCTTCTTGGAAATCCTTTGGCGATGGTATTGTAAATTTTGACCTGTGTTCCTTCGCGTAATTTCATGGCTTGGTTGCCACCGTCTCCGTCTTCTGCTCCTACGATGGTTACGTTTGCGATCGTCGGGCTTGAAACAGGAGTTGCCAAACGGTTTGAGCTCAGGTTATCTCCTTCAAAACCTCTATCACCTTCGATGGAAGTTTGCAAGCCAACCCAAAATTGGTTTTTGCCAATCCAGCCATCTGTCCAGTCAAAAAGGTCGTCTTTAGCACCGACAGATACCAAATATTTGGTGTTTACAGTTCCGCCGAAGAATTCAATCCCGTCATCATTGCCTTGAAAAACCTGTACGTGGTCGATGGTGGTTCCACTGCCAACACCATAGAGCGATAATCCGTTGAACTCGGCATCCGCGTTGATTTTACCACCGGTAAATTCCAACCGAACATAGCTCAATATACCTGAATTATCCAATGGATCCGTTCCGCCATAGGTAGCGTTCGCAACTTCAGAAGTAGCCGTCAATCCGCGGTTAATCGGTGCTTTACCTGCAAGTAGCAATCCACCCCAGTCACCTGCATTGGGTGTCGCATTTTTAGAAGTAAACACGATGGGTTGTGAAGCGGTTCCGACGGCTTGGATTTTGGCTCCTTGAGCAATCAAAAGAAAAGCAAACACACCACTTTCACTACCCGCTATAATTTTTGTCCCAGCTTGGATGGTGAGCGTCGCACCACTTTCCACAGTAACCCCACCTTTCAATTCGTAGGTTTTGGCTGATTCAAGGGTCAGGTCGGTTGTGATACTACCTTGCAAGATGACCACATCGTTGTTGTTTGCAGGCGGAGGCGTTCCCCCACCATTGTCATTGTTGATGATATCTCCTTCAATGACAATGCTGTCTATGGATTCATCGGTTTGTGTACACGATTGAAAAAGGACTGCTGAAGTCAATATCAATCCGAAAAAAAGTTTAATTGTTTTCATTCTGGTTGTGATTTAAATAATTGAAGTTTATGATTATTAAAATTTATAGGTAACTCCCAATCCAAAGTCTGCTCCGAGATTAAATTTACTGACGGTTATCTCTCTTCCCAAACTGCGTTGGTCTTGGTATCTTTCTATATTAGGATCCAAAAGGTTTCTTCCGGTAATCTTGAACTCGAAATGTTCGCCGATTTTGTCCACCAAGGTGAAATTGAGTGTTGCAAAACCTTTTTCATACACATCATCCACCTCGTTTCCGCCGGCTGCGTAAATTCGGTCATCAAAGTAATTGACATCCAAGGTGGTACTCAAGTCGTGTTTGCCGAATGTTTTATTGTAGTTGATGTCTGCATTGATCAAAAAAGGAGATGCGCCTTGCATTCTGCGTGTGGTATTGGTTGGCGCGATGCTCGATCCGTTGCCAATCGTTACTGTTGGATCCAATCTAACTTCGGTGAACATTCCGGTAGCGTTGGCTCCCAAGTAGAAATCATTGAGCGCGCTGTATTGACCGCTTCCGAATATTTTACCTAATTTTTGGCGGTATTCCAACTCGATTCCTGCGACCAATGCTTCGTTTGAATTGACAAAAGAAACGTTGTTGTTCACCGATGCCACCCTTACTTTTTCGATGGGTGAATC
>PHDQ01000012.1 GCA_002841025.1 Bacteroidetes bacterium HGW-Bacteroidetes-13
TTTGCCATGGCCAATCCGGATCCTGAAATTCCTTACGAAGATGCCATCAAAACGCGAAAGGATCTCATCATGGCGACCGGTCGGTCAGACCACCCCAACCAAGTCAACAATGTTTTGGGTTTCCCTTTTATTTTTCGCGGTGCACTCGATGTTCGTGCCACCAAGATTAATGAAGAAATGAAGAAAGCCGCTGTTTTGGCGTTGGCTGAATTGGCCAAAGAACCCGTTCCCGAGCAAGTAAACATCGCTTATGGCGAAACCAAACTCACCTTCGGCCGCGATTACATCATCCCCAAACCCATCGACCCGAGGTTGATAGCCTTTGTGCCACCGGCAGTTGCCAGAGCAGCTATGGAATCGGGTGTGGCCACCAAACCCATACTTGATTGGGATAAATACCGAGAGGAATTGCTGTCGCGAATGGGTTCTGACAACAAGATTATCCGCATGATGTACAACCGGGCAAAAATCAACCCCAAACGTGTCATTTTTGCAGAAGCCGATCATTTGGATGTCATCAAAGCTGCGCAGATTGTGCATGAAGAAGGCATCGGATTTCCCATTTTGCTGGGAAAAAAAGACATCATACACAGTCTAATGAAGGAAATCGGATTTGACGCAAATATTCCCGTGATAGATCCAAAATCTGAAGACGAATGTGACCGCAAAAATCGCTATGCGGAAATTTACTGGAAAGCACGCGAACGCAAAGGTGTCACCTTGCTTTCTGCCAAAAACTTGATGCGCGAAAGAAATTATTTTGCTGCCATGATGCTCAATGAAGGAGACGCAGATGCACTTATTTCAGGCTATTCGAGAAATTACCCTTCCGTTGTCAAACCCATGCTGGAATTGATTGGAACCGCCAAAAACGTCAGCAGAGTGGCTGCCACCAATTTGATGATTACCCGTCGCGGACCTCTTTTTGTGTCAGACACAGCCATCAATATTGACCCAGACGCCAAAGCCTTGGCAAAAATCGCATCGATGACCGCTCGCGTAGTCAAAATGTTTGGAATCGAACCGGTTATAGGGATGGTCTCTTTTTCAAATTTTGGTTCATCGGAAAGTGAAAAAGCATCAAAAGTGAGAGATGCTGTCAAACAACTACACAAATCGTATCCAAATTTATGTGTCGATGGCGAACTTCAAACAGATTTTGCTTTGAACGAAGAACTTCGCGACAGTCGCTTTCCCTTTTCTAAACTGGTCGGAAAGAAGGTTAACACGCTGATATTTCCAAATTTAGATTCCGCAAACATTACGTATAAGTTGCTTAAAGAATTAAATCATGCCGACTCCATCGGGCCGATTATGATGGGTATGAAAAAACCCGTTCACATCCTACAATTCGGTGCCAGTGTAGATGAAATTGTTAATATGGCGGCCATTGCCGTAATTGATGCCCAAGAGAAAGAAAAAATAAAATAAAAAACTCTACATTTGAGCCCTGCGACAAATTTGTAGAATACATGATACATCACATTCAGGGTAAACTGGTAGAAAAAAATCCAACACATGTCGTGATTGATTGTCATGGAGTTGGATACTTTATCAACATCTCACTTCATACTTTTTCGCAATTAAAAGATGCTGAAAATTTAAAATTGCTTACGCACTTTTTGGTGCGTGAAGACGCACACTTATTATTTGGATTTGCCGAGCCGATAGAAAGGGAAATTTTCAAATTATTGCTGTCGGTATCGGGTGTTGGCGCAAATACAGCCCGAACGATTTTATCATCGATGACACCTCATCAGTTAAGAGATGCCATCATCAACTCAAACGTTGTTCAAATCCAAGCCGTAAAAGGTATCGGAGCCAAGACAGCTCAACGCATAATTTTGGATTTGAAAGACAAAATCATAAAAACATTTGGCACTGATGACGTTTCGGGAAATATAAACAATACTATCAAAAACGAAGCGTTATCAGCATTAGAAGTTTTGGGATATCCCAAGAAACAAACCGAAAAAATTGTTGACAAAATAGTCTCCGAAAGCCCCGACGGAACCTTAGAAATGGTCATCAAATTCGCTTTAAAAAATTTGTAGTCCGATTTGAAAACATATTACGAATATTTTTATACATCTTTAGGGAGGGGATTGGCTATTGCTTTTATCCTGATTTCCTCTGTTTTATCTGCACAAGTCACTCAGTCGGGCGATACAATTCCCACAGGATATTCAATCGGGCAATTGGTTCTTAAAAACCCGAACAGCATCATCACCAAATACACTTATAATCCGGTTTTAGATCGCTATGTGTTTACCGAAACCATTGGAGCTTTCAACCTAAAATATCCAATTATTTTAACACCCGAAGAATACAGAAAATTGGTTTTGGATGAGGCGATGAAACAGTATTTTAAAGACAAAGCCGCCGCACTTTCCGGAAAAAGCAAGGATGCCAAAGAACAACAAAAAAATCTGCTCCCGAATTTTTATGTCAATTCAGATTTTTTTGAATCAATTTTCGGCGGAAACACCATCGAAATCATCCCGCAGGGTTCTGTAGAGATGGATATGGGCGTGCTTTTTACCAAACAAGACAACCCTGCTCTGTCACCCAAAAACAGAAGTAATCTCACCTTAGATTTTAATCAGCGAATCAATTTAAGTTTGCTAGGGAAAGTCGGTAACAACCTCAAAGTAACTGCCAATTTTGACACCCAGTCAACCTTTGATTTTCAAAATCAACTCAAATTAGAATACACGCCGAGCGAAGATGCCATCATCCGGAAAATAGAAGTCGGAAATGTCAGCATGCCACTCAACAGTTCACTTATCACTGGTCCACAAAGCCTTTTTGGGTTTAAAACAGAGTTGCAATTTGGCAAAACCAAACTGACCGCCGTTTTCTCTGAACAACGTTCTCAAACCCGAACCGTATTGGCACAAGGCGGAGATGCAATCCAAGAATTTGAACTTTTTGCTTTAGACTACGATGAAGATCGTCACTTTTTCCTTTCCCAATTTTTTAGAAATCAATACAACAGAGCACTTTCTACCTATCCTTTTATTGGATCTGAGATACAAATTACCCGTATAGAAATTTGGGTTACCAATCGAAATTCACGAACAGACAACGTCAGAAGTATCGTCGCGCTACAAGATTTGGGGGAGTCGAGATTCATCGATCAAAACGGTCAAGAATTGGTCACCATCGGCTTAAACAATCCACCTGCCAATTTTTTTAACACCGCACCCAACACTTCTCCATCCAACACGAATAACAAATTTGATCCCACACAAATCGGGACAGCAAACTCATTTTTAAATTCACAAATTCGCGACATATCCAACCTACAAGCTGGCTTCAATTCAGTCAACACGGATGAAGGATTAGACTATGCAAGTCTTGAAAATGCAAGAAAATTAGACCCTTCCGAGTATAAACTCGACACGCAATTGGGCTATATCTCGCTTAATCAAAAATTGAGCAACGACGAAGTGTTGGGGGTTGCGTTCCAATACACATTCAGGGGTGATGTTTTCCAAGTTGGTGAGTTTGCCAACGATGGAATTGCCGGTTCAGAAATTCAACCCGATGGCACACTTACCAACAACGCCTTAATCGTGAAAATGCTCAAAAGCAATTTGACCAGTGTCGGCGAACCCGTTTGGGATTTGATGATGAAAAACATCTATGATCTGAACACTTTGGGATTAAATCCAGACGACTTCAAGTTTAACATTCTCTACATTGATCCGCAGCCGCTCAACTACATCACACGAGCCAGCAATGGCCCGCCGCTTCCGTCGGGCGTTGAATTAACACCGCTGTTACAAGTGTTTAATTTGGATAAATTAAATTTACAAAATGACCCAGTTGGAGATACAAACGGAGATGGGATTCCGAATGGTGACGGTTTTTTTGACTTTATTCCGGGTATAACTGTAGATCCATTAAACGGAAGAGTCATGTTTACCAACGTTGAACCCTTTGGAAGACATCTATTCAACAAACTGAGCAGTGCCATTTCAGAAGATTTCAATAATCCCAATACATACAACGGCAACCAAAGCAAATATGTCTATCGGAATATGTATAGGCAAACCAAAGCCTTGGCACAACAAGAAAGCGACAAAAACAAGTTTTTATTGAAAGGACGCTTCAAATCGACCGGTGGCGACGGGATTCCGTTGGGCGCTTTCAACGTGCCGAGAGGGTCTGTAACTGTGACAGCCGGAGGCCGAGTGTTGGTTGAGGGAATAGACTATACCGTAAACTATCAGTTGGGAAGGGTTCAAATATTAGACGAATCTCTCAAAGCATCAAATACGCCCATTCAGGTTTCTGTTGAAAACAACAATTTGTTTGGACAACAAAACAAAAGATTCACAGGCTTTAATATAGAACATCAATTTTCTAAAAAATTATTGGTCGGTGCTACTTTTATGAATCTCAACGAACGACCACTGACGCAGAAAGTAAATTTAGGTTCAGAGCCGGTCAACAATTCGATTTTTGGCATCAATGTAAATTACGCTACCGAGGTTCCTTTTTTAACTCGTTTGGCAAACAAATTGCCCAACATTGATACCGATGCACCCTCCAATCTTTCATTCAGGGGAGAAGCTGCGGCTTTGAAACCCGGGGCTCCAAAAGCAACTGAAATTGGCGGTGAGGCAACCACTTATATCGACGATTTTGAAGGTTCGCAAACAGCAATCGATGTAAAATCTCCGTTGGCTTGGAGTTTGGCTTCAACCCCTATTGGATTGGGTGGCGAGTTAGCCAACAATAATCTTGAAGTAGGATTCAAAAGAGCGAAACTTGCATGGTACACGATTGACCCTACTTTTTTTGCCGGAGGCAGACCGGCAGGTGTTTCCATTGACGATTTGTCGAGAAACGAAACCCGACGCATTTTTATCGATGAGATATTCCCGCAAGTTGATTTGACTACCGGACAAAGCGCCGCCATACAAACGCTTGATTTAGCTTATTATCCGGATGAAAGAGGTCCATATAATTACAACCCGGCCTACGTAAACAATGTTACCAATCCGGAAGAAAATTGGGCGGGAATCATGCGAGGACTTACCAGCACTAATTTTGAACAAGCCAATGTCGAATTTATCCAATTTTGGATTTTAGACCCGTTTACCGACCCATCCAACACCAATCTGGGCGGAACACTGAGCTTTAACTTGGGAAATATCTCTGAAGACATTCTTAAAGACGGCAAAAAACAATACGAAAATGGTTTGCCCAAAAACGATGCGAGCCAAGTTTTGACAACAAGAACAGCCTGGGGAATTGTTCCTTCCAACCAATCATTGGTTTACGCATTTGATACCGGCGGACAAGAAAGAAGCAACCAAGATGTTGGATTAGATGGTCTTCCGGATGCTGAAGAAGCCACAGACCCAACCGACCCCATCAATAATCAAATCAAACAAAACTACGCGAATTTTCCCGATCCGGCAGCAGACAATTATGTTTACTTCCTGAATAGAGAAGGTTCTATTTTAGAACGTTATCGCGATTTTAACGGTTTGGAAGGGAACTCGCCCGAATCTATCAACGATGCCAACCGTGGTTCAACAACGCAGCCCGATGTGGAAGACATCAACCGCGATCAAACCATGAACACCCTCAATGCCTACTTTGAGTACAACATTGCCATCAAGCCCGGCATGAATACTGACGACCCAAACGTGTCGGATGTTAGGGAAGTCAATGTCACTTTGCCAAACGGTCAGACAACTCGATCTCGCTGGATTCAAATTAAAATACCCGTTTTCACACCTGACAATGTGGTTGGGTCTATCTCAGATTTTCGCTCTGTCCGATTCATGCGTATGTACATGAAAGGATTTTCACAGCCGACTGTTTTGAGGTTCGCTACTTTAGACTTGATTCGTGGTGACTGGCGACGTTTTCTGACTTCCTTAGATGAAAACGATGTGAATCAAGATGATGACAATACCAAATTTGAAGTAAATGCTGTCAACATTCAGGAAAATGAAGATCGAGACCCGATTCCTTACGTAGTTCCGCCCGGAATTGACAGGCAACGGCTGTTTAACAACAATGTGATAATTCGTCAAAATGAACAATCCCTGTCAACGGTTGTTTGCGGATTGGAACCACAAGATTCCCGAGCCGTTTTCAAAAATTTGAGTTTGGATATGCGTCAGTTTAAACGCCTGAGAATGTTTGTTCACGCAGAATCCATCCAAGATGAACTACCGCTTCAAGAGGATCAAATGGTTGCTTTTGTACGCATGGGAAATGACTTTACCCAAAATTTTTACCAGATAGAAATACCACTGAAAGTGACACCATTCGGAACGCGCGATGCGGAAGGAATATGGCCCGAAGCCAACGAAATAGATTTGGCAATGGATTTGCTTTCCCGTGTAAAAGTCGAATTGCTGACCAATTCGGCTTTAGACCCAAATATCATCAACTTTTTTAACGAAGAAGACCTCGATCCGAATGCGGCAGATAAGCCCAATAAACTCCGAATTGGTATCAAAGGAAATCCGAGTATTGGCAACATTCGCTCATTGATGATTGGTGTAAAAAACAACTCCGGTCAAGATATTTGCGGCGAAGTTTGGTTTAATGAACTTCGTCTGTCCGAATTGGATAAAAGCGGTGGTTGGGCCGCAGTGGGAAGCTTAGATGTAAACATGGCCGACTTTATGAATGTGACTGCCACCGGACGATACAGTTCCATCGGATTTGGCACCATCGAACAGACTCCAAATGAACGCAGTAGAGAAGATGTTCAACAGTACGACCTGCTGACCAACATCAACATCGGGCAGCTGCTTCCCAAAAAATGGGGTATTAAAATTCCAATGACCTATGGCGTTTCGGAGGAATTGAGAACACCGGAGTACGATCCGTTTTTTCAAGATATCAAACTCAATTTGCTATTAGACAACACCGAAGATGCAGCCGAAAAAGATCGCATTCAAAAACAAGCGGAAGACTATACCAAACGGCAAACCATCAATTTTATAGGGGTTCGGAAAGACCGAACCACAGAAAAAAAGTCACAGATATATGATATCGAGAATTTCACCTTCAACTATTCATACAACGAAACCAACCACAGAAATTTTGAAATAGAAGAATCATTAGACCAAAATATACGTGCGGGATTTTCGTGGAGCTACAATTTTAGGGTAAAATCGATTGAGCCTTTTAAAAACTCTAAATTCATGAAAAAGAGTGCTTATTTGAAATTGCTACAAGATTTTAATTTCAATTATCTGCCTTCAAGTATCAGTGTGAATTCAGATTTTTTAAGATTGTTTAACAAACAAAAGTTCAGAGAAGTTGATATTGTCGGAATTGGGTTAGACCCGCAGTTTACGCGAAATTATTCGTTTAATTGGCAATACAACATCAATTACAACCTAAGCAAATCTCTACGATTGAACTTCACGGCATCGCGAAGCAACATCGTCAGCGGAATTACTTTAGACGAAAATCTACCCATCAATGATGCGAGCATTTGGGATAATTTTTTTGATACCGGCGAACCCAACAGACACAACCAAAGCTTGGGTCTTAACTATGAAATTCCGATAGACAAAATCCCGATGTTCAAATTTATCAAAGCCAACTATATCTATACCGGAGATTTCAATTGGCAACGCGGATCGTTGGTTTTCAGTAGTGTACAAGATCAAAACGGGGACAGTTTTGATTTGGGAAACACCATACAAAACGCCAATACGCACACGATCAACGCTAACTTGAACATGGATTTGCTGTATAAATACCTGAAATTTGTTCCCAAAACAACCGCTGTTCAAACCCAAAACCGCGGTGCGAGACCTCCCGGATTGGGGACACCCGACAACAAATCGAACAATAAAAATAAACCGCCCAAAACAAGTTTGACTGGATTTGACAAAGCCTACAATACCGCCATCAAAGTAATCACCAGTGTAAAACGGATTCAGGTCAATTACAGAGAGAACAATGGCACCGTATTACCCGGTTATTTGCCTTCACTCGGATTTTTGGGAACACTCAAGCCTTCGTTCGGATTCGTTTTTGGAAGCCAAGAAGACATCCGGTTTGAAGCGGCCAAAAAGGGTTATTTGACGATATTCCCGGAGTTTAACCAACAATTTTCACAAGTCAAAAATGAGCAATTGGACGTTACGGCCTCAGTAAATTTACTGAAGGATTTGACCATCGATTTGGTCGCAAACCGATTGGAATCATCCAATTTTACCGACCAGTTTAATGTGACTCCTGACGGTAGGTTTAATTCGCTTTCGCCCAATACTTTCGGAAATTTCAGCATTTCAACGATGCTTATCAAAACCGCCTTCGACAAGAGTGATGAAAACGTATCTGCGGTTTTTGATGATTTCAAAAAGAATCGATTGATTATTGCACAAAGATTGGCCGGAGTGCCGATAGACCCAAACGCGACTTCTTTTCCGGATGGATACAACGCCAACAACCAAGCAGTGATGTTGCCGGCATTTTTATCGGCCTATACCGGTAAAGATGCTTCGAGTATTCAATTGGGCGCATTCAGAGACACACCGGTACCGAATTGGGACGTCAAATACACCGGACTGATGAATTTTGAATGGTTTAAAAGAAACTTTAAACGATTCTCATTGGCGCACGGTTATCGCGCTACCTACACCATCAATTCGTTTAACAGCAACCGAAATTTTGAAGAAGGTGTCGAGAAGCGAGATGCGGGAGGCAATTTCCTAAACTCAACTTTATTCACGAGTGTAAACTTAGTCGAACAATTCAGTCCATTGATTCGGTTTGATTTTGAATTGAAGAATGACGTAAAAGTATTGGCGGAAATCAGAAAAGATCGCGCGCTGTCGTTGAGTTTTGATAACAATTTGCTGACCGAGATTCAAGGAGATGAATTCATTTTAGGTTTGGGTTATCGGTTGAAAGACCTTCCTTTTAGAACCAATTTGGGCGGACGCTCAGTCATCAACCGAAGTGATTTGAATTTCAAGGCGGATTTCTCTTTACGCGACAACAAAACCATCGTGCGATTTATCGAGTCGAACAACAACCAAACCACAGCCGGACAAAAAATTTGGACACTCCGATTTACGGCCGATTATGCGTTGAGCAAAAACTTCACGACTTTGTTTTTCTACGATCACACGTTTTCAAAATTTGCAATTTCGACCGCATTCCCGCAAACCACGATAAGAAGCGGGGTGACCTTACGGTATAATTTCTAGAAATATCAACAATAATTTTATAATCTCGCTACAAGGTGTAAATTTGTGCAAAACAAAACACATTTCTCATGGATTTTCCAAATGAACTTAAATACACCAAAGACCACGAGTGGGTTCGTATCGAAGGCGATACAGCAACCGTTGGCATCACAGAATTTGCGCAAAAAGAATTAGGCGATATTGTTTATGTAGAGGTTGAAACACTCGGAGAAACTTTGGAAAAAGATGCTGTTTTCGGAACGGTAGAAGCCGTCAAAACCGTATCAGACCTTTTTTTGCCACTTTCGGGAGAAATTACAGCTTTCAATGACACTTTGGAATCCGAACCCGAGCTCGTCAACACCGCCCCATACGGAGCCGGTTGGATGATTCGAGTGAAAATTGAAAACCAAGATGAAATTAATCATTTATTGGACAGCCTTGCCTATAAGGAATTGACCGGTGCTTAAGAATCATAAATATTTCATCTTTCTCATCATTTGGCTGAGTGTAATTTTCACACTCAGTCTTTTTTCATTTAAGATTGATGCAGACCCAAAACTGGCAAACGAAGACAAATTAGTCCATCTGTTTTTCTATTTTGTGTTGACTGTTTTGCTGATTAAATTTTTTAAAAAGGAAATCAGCATCGATCTGGTCAATAAAAACGGATTGATATTAGGCATTATCATCGCATTTACCTATGGCACGATTATTGAATTTCTACAGTGGGCATTTACGACCACCCGTTCGGCCGAATGGAATGACATTTTAGCCAATAGTTTAGGAATCATAATCGCAATTGTTTTCTTAAAATTGTTGGGAAAGTTGCAAAAAAGTTAAAAGTTATAATTTTTTTCGCTTGATTGTATTTAATTTTTATATTAGCAAACCTATTAGAAACCAAAATTATGGAACCAAAAAAGAATCCCAAAGCAGATTTGACGCGCAACAGCGGGCTTTATTTCCAACTCGGTCTAGTTGCTGTTCTGCTCATTACCTACGTTATGATTGAGTGGAAATCTTACGACAGATCCAATATCGACATCGGATCACTCAATCTAAACCAAGAATTGGAAGATGAAATTCCAATCATTGACTTGAATACACCGCCCCCTCCACCCCCTCCACCACCGGCTGCACCGGAAGTATTGGAAGTTGTTGAAGACAAAGCCGAAGTAATTGAAACCAAGGTGCAATCGACCGAAGCAACTCAGAAAACGGAAATTATAAAAGTTGAAGCTGTTGCTGTTGAAGAAGAAGATGAGAATGTGTCCGTTCCTTTTGCGGTTATCGAAGACGTTCCCCTTTTCCCCGGTTGTGAAAACGTAGCAAAAGACAAAAGACGCGACTGTTTTCAAGACAAGATGAATGATCATATCCGCAAGAACTTCCAATATCCTGAGATTGCTCAAGAAATGGGTGTGCAAGGTAAAGTTTACGTACAATTTACCATTGCCAAAGACGGAAGCATTACCGATGTTAGGATGCGTGGTCCTGACAAAAATCTTGAAAAAGAAGCCGCTCGAATTATATCAAAACTACCTAAAATGACTCCCGGGAAACAACGCGGAAAAGCAGTTAAGGTACCGTTTAGCATTCCGATCAACTTCGTACTTCAGTAAAAAATAATCATCATAAAAAAATCCCGGGTTTTGGCTCGGGATTTTTTTTTGACTAAAACTCATCCGTGATTTGCACTAAATAACTTTTGAAAAATAAGCAAATAACTCAATCTCCGTATCCATATTCGCATCATTAGAAAATCCCTTTTTTTAGATGGTGGCACGATTGTTGGATTCTTTAATAAAGGTGATCATCACATTTCAATCTGCAGAATAAAAGGAAATCTTCGCTAAGAAACAAGGGGTTATGAAGAATAGTTCTCGTGGCAATCTTTTGTGAAATTTCAAATATTTATTTTTCAAACCTATTAGAAATCAATATTATGACACCTAAAAAAAATCCTAAAACAGACTTGAACAACAACCGTGGATTCTATTTCCAAATCGGTCTTATTCTGGTACTTTTTATGACTTATTTCGTGTTGGAATGGAAGTCATATGATCAATCTGGTATCTACATTGGCTCAATCAACCTTTCTCAACCGAAAGCGGATGTAATTCCTATTATTGAGATCCAGACACCTTCGCCGCCTGAAGCACCAAAACCCAAAACAATAGAAAAACTTGAAGTCATCAATGACACACTCAATTGGCAAGAAGTGATTCCTGAATCGACAGAATCAAAGGCAAAAATTCCAAAAATATCCGATATCCCCGTTGAAAAAGGCGATATAGAAATTGTCGTTCCTTTCATCGCTGTCGAGGATGTACCACTTTTCCCCGGTTGTGAACTTGTCGCCAAAGACCAAAGACGGATTTGCTTTCAAGAGAAAATGAACGAGCATATCCGCAGAAATTTCGAATATCCGGAGATTGCACGAGATATGAATGTACAAGGCAAAGTTTATATACAATTTACCATTGCAAAAGACGGAAGCATTACCGAAGTGATGATGAGAGGACCCGATAAAAATCTTGAAAAAGAAGCCGCTCGAATTATATCAAAACTACCCAAAATGACCCCTGGAAAACAAAGCGGAAAACCTGTAAAAGTTCCTTTCAGTATTCCCATAAATTTCGTGCTCCAGTAAATATGCTGATGACAACTGTCTTAAAACCCGAGTTTTGGCTCGGGTTTTTTTTTATAAACCTAACAATTGTCATGTTTTGATTAATTGATGTGTATTAATTTTGAGTGTCAATTTGGACTAACCTATAAATTTAGCACTATGATACCTAAAAAAAATCCCAAAGCAGACTTCTCTCGATACAGCTTGATTTTCTTCCAATTAGGTCTTGTTATCATGCTCGCTATAACTTATTTTTCACTTGAATGGAAATCTTATCCAACAGACAACAATACTTTAGATTTGATTTCTATCGATAAAACATTTGAAGAAGAAATTCCGATAGTCAATCTCAATACGCCGCCACCTCCTCCACCTCCTGCCGCAGCTCCTGAGGTGCTAAAAATTGTGGAAGATGTTGCCAAAGTAGAAGAAACAGTTATGAAATCAACGGAAGCATCACAAGATCAAAAAATTGAAATTGTCGAAATAAAATCCGTGAAAGCGGAAGATGAAGAAGAAGATGTAATTGTACCTTTTGCAGTCATCGAGCAGTCTCCCATTTTTCCGGGCTGTGAAAGTTTTCCAAAAGACCAACAAAGAAATTGCTTTCAAGAGAAAATTGAAAAGCATGTGCGCGATAATTTCAGCTATCCACAAGTTGCCCTCGAATTGGGAATTCAAGGACGCGTGTATGTGTTGTTCGAAATTGACAAGGAAGGTTACGTCAGCAATTTAAAATTTAGAGCTCCCGATAAAAACTTAGAACAAGAAGCACGCAGAATCATTTCAAAGTTACCCAAATTCATCCCGGGAAAACAAAGAGGGAAACCCGTCAAAGTCGCCTTTAGCATCCCCATCAACTTTATGATACAAAATCAATAATTATTTCATTAGCTAAAAAAGCAACCCGTGGTTCTGTTAATCACGGGTTGTTTTCTGTGTTTATTTAAAATTACTTCGCACGAAGACTGGTATAAAAAGTCTGACGGATTTTTTCGCTGTTGATAAAGCCACTTCCATACCCGAGTTTATCATATTTTTCAGTTAAAGACGTGTCTGCAACTATCTCAGCTTCGGATTTACCGGAAGCAATGGCCTGACTGATATTTGAATGAAGGTATTCTAACATTTCTAAGAAAGATAAATATTCTTTTTTGTTTGACAAATTCCCGTGGCCGGGGATGATTTTGGTGTCGTCATTTATCAGCATCAACGCTTTTCGAACGGCTTCAATATATCCAGAAACACTTCCTCCAGAATTCAAATCCATGAAAGGGTATCTGCCCTGGAAATACAAATCACCCGTATGCAGCACGTTATTTTGAACAAAATAAACCATGGCGTCGCCGTCTGTGTGTCCGTTGTGGGAATGGAGAAACATAATTTCTTCATCTTCGAAAAAGAAATTCATCTGATCGGTAAAAGTAAAATTAGGTAAAGCGTTGGGAATGAGTTCATTTTTCTCACGCTGGGCGTTTTCTAATCTTTTTCTAACATTTTCGTGCGCAAATATCAAGGCGCCGGTCTGACTCATGTTGGCATTGCCGCCTGTGTGATCGCCGTGCCAATGCGTGTTGAGCAAATAACTTACCGGTTTGTCTGTCACTGTTTTGACGGCATCTAAAATTTTCCCTGTTAATGGCGCAAACTGGTCGTCTATCATCAAGGCCTTTTTTTCACCTACAAGCAAACCTATGTTGCCACCTTGCCCGACCAACATGCTGATTTGATCAGTTACAGCTGTTACTTTGATGGTAACGTCTTGATTTTGGGAAATCCCTGTCTGCGAATAAAACAAAATCATCGCGAAGGAAAGAAAGGAAATTCGTTTCATGGTTGAGTTTTTTTAAAAATATTCATCAAATATAAGCAGGTTTTAAGTAAATATAAATGTTATACTTTGGTTAAAAGTATCTAAAGCATATCTTTGCAAAACTTTTCAACTAACCATGAAGATACTATTGAGCAAGTTCTCTTTTGCTGACTTTGTCCGCACATCCATACATGATTTCAAAGAAATCACGAAATTCAGATTGGCTGTTAGTGTGGTTTTTTCTTCATTAGCCGGTTTTTTGTTGGCTGCGGATACCTTGCAAATATCAACTTTATTGTCCTTATCCATTGGTGGTTATCTGATGGTTGGTGCTTCCAATATATTCAATCAAATCATTGAGCGCGATTTGGATGCACTGATGGAAAGAACAAAAAACAGACCGATTCCATCGGGAAGAATATCGGTGAATGCAGCCTTTGTTTTGGCACTAATCTGTACCATCGTTGGTTTGGTATTGTTGTACAACATCAACCCAAAAACGGCTATGTTTGGTGCGATTTCTATTTTTTTGTACACCAGTATTTATACGCCTCTTAAAACGATTACACCACTTGCAGTTTTTGCCGGAGCCTTACCCGGAGCCATTCCGTTTATGTTAGGCTGGGTTGCCGCAACGGGGAAATTTGGAATCGAGCCGGGCACACTTTTCATGATACAATTTTTTTGGCAATTCCCTCATTTTTGGGCAATTGGCTGGTTTCTGTACAATGATTACGAAAAAGCAGGATTCTTCATGTTGCCAACCGGAAAGAAGGATAAAGGAACGGCCGTACAAATTTTGATGTATGTCATCTGGACAATGATTGTATCGCTTATTCCGGCATTCGGCATTACCGGAAACTTGCGTTTGTCCATCACCGGAGCCATTTTAATTTTTATTATCGGATTGGGATTTCTGTTTTTTGCAGTTCGATTATTCCACAAAAGAGACGATGTTTCGGCAAAATGGCTTATACTTGCCAGTGTTGCTTATATTAGTTTGTTGCAAATTATTTATGTATTAGACAAATGGCTGATTTAGTGATTGATTCAACTGAAACCGAGGAAAAACAAAAACAAAGCAAAGCTTCCAAAATGATGCTTCTGTTTGGCATTGTCAGTATGACGATGATGTTTGCAGGTCTCACCAGTGGATATGTAGTCAGCAAAACAAGGCCTGACTGGATTGTTGACTTCAAACTTCCAAGCGCGTTTTTTGGAAGTACAATTACCATACTGTTGAGTAGTTTTACCCTTCATTTCGCATGGAAAAAACTAAAGTCGGGCAACCTTTTTAGTGCTAAGGCGTTAACTTTAGCAACCGTTATTTTAGGTGTGCTGTTTATGGTTTTGCAGTTTGTTGGTTTTTCACAAATCAAAGATGCCGGCTATTTTTTTACCGGCGGTGAAAGTTCTGTCACAACTTCATTTATCTATATAATTGCCGCAACGCATTTGGCACACATCGCTTTCGGATTGCTCGTATTGGTGTATGTTTTTTTCAAGTTAATCAATAATAAATATACGGTGGGCAATACCACAGGTTTTGAATTGGCAAAAACATTCTGGCATTTTGTTGACTTTTTATGGATTTATCTATTCCTGTTTTTATATTTTTTCGGATAAAAAAAAACCCTATTTTTGAAAAATTTTAATTTGTAATTAATTTTATGGAAGCAACGGCACAGGCAACAACGCTCGAAGGCTCTGTTTGGGGCGGAGGCAATAAACCTATGGGCGCAAGCTACGGCAAAATCATGATGTGGTATTTCATCCTGTCAGATGCACTTACCTTTTCCGGTTTTTTGGCAGCCTACGGATTTTCTCGTTATAAATCTATAGAGTCTTGGCCTATCGCAGATGAAGTGTTCACTCACTTCCCGTTTTTACACGGTGTGGATGCGCCGATGTACTACGTTGCTTTGATGACTTTTGTTTTGATTTTCTCTTCCGTAACGATGGTTTTGGCAGTAGATGCCGGACATCAAATGAAGAAAAACAAAGTAGCAGTCTATATGTTTCTTACCATCATCGGAGGTCTTATCTTCGTTGGGTCCCAAGCTTGGGAATGGAAAAATTTCATCAAAGGTGAACACGGTGCGATAGAAACCAAAGGTGGACAAATCCTCCAATTTGTCAATGCCAAAACAGGGAAACAAATTTCACTTGCTGATTTTGCAACCGCTACTCATACAGAAAGAGCTCAACACACCAAAAACAATGGGCTTTGGTTTGTTTCAGAAGGAACTTTGCCAACATTCACCTTAGCCGATGTTCAAAAATCATATGCAAATCGCTCTGACATTTTGATTCGTACACAAGAAATCATTCCCAATCTTGCCAAACTCAAAGAATCTCCAAGAGAAAAAGACCGTTTGGAAGCCGAAAGACTACAAACTCAATTGGTCAATCCGGATGCTTTTGGGCATAAAGCCATCTATAAAAGAGAATTTTCAGACCAAAGAATTCTGACCGGTGTAGCCGTCGTTGAGGGCGCAAACCTCATTCACAACGAGTACGGTAACAGACTTTTTGCCGATTTCTTTTTCTTCATAACAGGATTTCACGGTTTCCACGTGTTTTCGGGAGTAGTGATCAACATCATTATCTTTTTTAATGTTATTTTAGGCACTTACGAACGAAGAGGTCACTACGAAATGGTTGAGAAAGTAGGTCTTTATTGGCACTTTGTTGACTTGGTTTGGGTGTTTGTCTTCACTTTCTTCTATTTGGTTTAATAATTTATCTCCTAAAAATATACTTGTATGTCACACGAAACAGCTCATCACTCGCACACCAAAAGAATTTGGATGGTTTTTGCCATACTAACGGTTGTTACCATCGTAGAAGTCGCTTTTGGCATCATCAAACCCCGATTTTTGGTTGAAACCTTTTTTATCGGCATGAAACTTCTCAACTGGATATTCATCATTCTCACACTCTACAAAGCATACTATATTGCTTGGGCTTTCATGCATTTGGAAGATGAAACGCCTGGATACAGATGGTCTATCGTATCGCCTTTGTTGATTCTTGTGCCTTTTTTATTGTTTATCTTGCTGCTTGAAGGTGACTACATTCACGATGTTTACAGATATGGCTTTATGAAATTGGATTTTTAGACAAATCCCAATTTAAAAATAGATTAAGACGGTCATTGACCGTCTTTTTTTTACCTTTGTACCACCGAACAATACAAAAACTCGATGAAAAAATTTTTGGTTCTATTCGCTTTGTTTATAGTCCCAATCGTGGCTTATCTGTTTTTCGCATCCGGCATTAACAATTTTGCGAAATTACCTGTTGTTACAGATAAAATCGACAATGTTGAAGGTTGGAAAAGTTTAACTGGAGACCCCGTGACATTTAATCAAAAAATTACAATTCTCGGTTTCGTTGGAAGTCATCCCGAATCAAACAAGCTGATGCTTTTCAATCTCAATGAAAAAATCTACAAACGGTTTTACGGCTTTCAAGACTTCCAAATGGTGATGGTTTTGCCGGAAGGAAAAGAAGCCGATGCAGAAAATCTTCGAAATCAAATCGGGTTGCTCTCGGACGTTGAGAAATGGCGATTTGTTTTCGCTCCGGAAGATAAAATCAATTCGCTTTTTTCGAGTTTGCAGACAACGTATCGCTTAGGTCAAAATTTGGAGTCTTCTTATGTTTTTATCATCGATAGAAATGTCGCGATGAGAGGCAGAAAAGACAATCCAGAAACGGATATAGTTTATGGCTACGATGCGGCCTCAGTGGCCGAAATACAAAACAAGATGTTGGATGATGTAAAAGTTATACTTGCAGAATATCGTATGGCATTAAAAAAATATAATTCCAATCGTCAAAAGTAATCCATGAAAAAATATTCGTACATCGGAATTTCATTTATCATCTTGTTGTTTGGAATATGGGTAGTCAACGAATTTAGTCAACGCTACGGTCACAACGACGATTTAAAAACCATCGGCAAGGCACCCCAATTTGAATTGACAAATCAATCCGGCAATAAAATATCTAACAAGGACTTTGAAAACAAGGTCTATTTGGTATCTTTCTTCTTCACATCCTGCCCGAGTATTTGCCCGGTGATGACCGAAAACCTCAAAGAAATACAAAACGAATTTTACGGAAATCCAGATTTTGGAATTGCTTCCGTTTCCATCGACAGCAAGTTTGACACGCCCGAAGTCTTGGCAAAATACGCCGAAAAACATCAAATCAAAAACAGAAATTGGCACTTTTTGACTGGAGATAAAGCAGCAATCGCCCTATTGGCAAACAAGGGATTCAATATTTTTGCAGACACCAACCCACAACTCGACGGCACGTTTGAACATTCCGGTATGATGGCACTCATCGACAAAGAAGGAAACATCCGTTCGCGCGCAGACGAATTTGGCAATCCCATCATTTACTACGATGGGCTATCATATTCCGATGAAAAATCTTTGGATTTTAAATTGGGCGGCGCCTACAAACCCGGAATTAAAATGCTCAAAGAAGACATCAAAAAACTACTAAACGAATAAGTATGCCGACAACCGAATCCAACAAATACAGTAAATTAATTATCGCGCTCTCTGTGGCAATTCCAGTCGCAGTTGCCGTTCTTTTCAAAGTTCGCATCCCGAATGTGGCTCCGCTTTCGTTCCTTCCGCCTATCTACGCAACCATCAACGGCTTCACCGCGTTCATCCTCATCGCGGCTTTTATCGCAATCAAAAATAAAAACATCCAATTGCATGAACGATTGATGAAATTTGCCATACTGCTATCGGCATTGTTTTTAGTGATGTATGTAGCTTATCACATGACTTCAGACCCAACACCGTTCGGTGGTGAAGGTGCTGTCAAAACCATTTACTATTTCATTTTAATTTCTCACATCATCCTTTCCATAGCCATTATTCCGATGGTTTTAATCAGTTTTGTCCGTGCGCTCAACAAGCATTTCCCCGCGCATCGGAAGATTGCAAAAATTACCTTGCCCATTTGGCTGTATGTAGCCATAACCGGCGTGGTGGTTTATCTGATGATTTCTCCTAATTACACGCATTAAAAACAACCTGATTGAAAAGATTACTTTCAAATAAAACCATTATCATTGTTCTGCTTGCATTTTTGTTCAGCCATACAGAAATGACCGCACAATGTGCCATGTGTCGTGCCGTTTTGGAATCAGAAGCCAACCAAGATACCGCAAAAGGCATCAACGATGGCATACTTTATCTCATGGTTTTCCCTTACCTACTTGTGGGCGGTGTTTTAGTCTTTATCTACCGGTTTTATAAAACCCGATAATTTTTTTTAACAAATTTTTATCAATGTAAGGCGTAACAAAAAAAGATTAAAGCAGTCTTTTAATTGCACCTGTTACGATAGATTATAATTGTCTTAACAGGTATTTGTTCTCTAAATCCCTATCATTGTTCAATTATTTATGCAAAATATGATATCAATCAAGGACTTACACAAATCTTATCAAATAGGGAATAACTCACTTCACGTTTTAAAAGGAATCAATTTTGAAGTAAAAGAGGGCGACTTTGTGTCTATCATGGGCTCTTCCGGTTCCGGAAAATCAACACTGCTCAATATTTTGGGTATTTTGGATGAAGCAGACAAAGGCGAATATTGGTTGGATGGCGTATTGATAAAAAATCTCAACGAAAAAGTGGCTGCTCAATACAGAAACGAGTTTTTAGGTTTCATTTTTCAGTCATTTAACCTGATCAATTATAAATCTGCGCTTGACAACGTTGCGCTTCCACTCTATTATCAAGGCATCAAAAGAAAAGAACGCACCGAAAAAGCCATGCACTATTTGGAAAAAGTAGGCTTGGCAGATTGGGCAACGCATACGCCCAATGAACTTTCCGGCGGACAAAAACAACGTGTTGCCATTGCGCGGGCGCTTGCCTCAAACCCCAAAGTGCTTTTGGCAGATGAGCCCACCGGAGCCTTGGATTCTAAAACTTCCTATGAAGTAATGGAATTGATACAAGCCATCAACGACGAGGGAAAAACAATTCTTGTGGTCACACACGAACACGACATTGCACAAATGACCAAACGAATCGTTCATTTGAAAGACGGTTTGGTGACCGATGATAAAATAGTTGAACAAGTTAGAGCCGCAGCTTATGTTTAGTCTTGAACGTTGGGAAGAAATATTTGAAACCCTCTCCAGAAATAAGCTTCGTGCTTTTCTGACTGGACTTTCCGTGTCGTCGGGAATCTTTATTTTGGTGATTTTGCTGGGAGTCAGTCGGGGCATGCAAAACGGGATAGAAAAAGAATTTCAACAAGATGCGGTTACTGAAGTTGAAGTCTGGACCGGCACGACCACAGTAGGCTACAAAGGATTGAATCCGGGGAGAGATATTCAACTCAAAAACGAAGATTTTGAATACTCTTCCAAGAAATTTAAGTCCCAAATCGATAAAAAATCCGGTTATTACGGCTTGTGGTCTGTGGTGATGAATTACAAAAAAGAAAACGGCTCCTACGAAATGGCCGGTGTGCATCCCGATTTTCAGAATATAGAAAATGCCAGTATGGTCGATGGAAGATTTGTCAACGCAAACGACATCGCCAACTACGAAAAAGTAATCGTGATAGGCAATCGCGTCAAATTGGATTTGTTTAAAGATAAAAATCCGATAGGTGAATACATCAACCTGACCGGCATCCCATTTAAAGTAATCGGTTATTACACCGATCCGGGTGGTGAGCGTGAAGAAACGCGGACTTATGTTCCGATTACAACCGCACAACGGGTTTTCAATGGTGGCAATAACCTGCGCCTGATGTCTTTCACCATCGCGCCGGCAGCAACTTTTGAACAAGCTGTGTTAGAATCTGATTTTTTCTCGAAAGAATTGGAAAAAAACATGAAAGAAAGACATACCGTTGCTCCTGAAGACATGAGTGCAATCCGGGTTTTCAACACCTTGGATGAAGCCAAGCGCATTTACGATTTGCTCAACTACATCGACTTGTTTTTCTGGTTTGTGGGCATTTGCACCATCATTGCAGGCGTGGTTGGCGTTGGAAACATTATGATCATAGTCGTTAAAGAACGAACCAAAGAAATCGGCATCCGGAAAGCCATCGGTGCCAAGCCGGCTTCCATCATCGGAATGATTTTACAAGAAGCCATCTTCATAACCTTTATTGCCGGATTTTTCGGTCTATTTGTAGGCTTGTTATTACTCGAAGTTGTTGGCCCGCAGATTCAAAGTGACTTTTTCTCCAACCCAGAGGTGGACATGGGCGTGGCAATTAAAACCATTTTTATCCTGATTATAGCCGGAGCCTTTGCCGGATTTTTCCCTGCATACCGAGCTGCAAAAATAAAACCCATAATTGCCCTTCGAGATGAGTAATTTGTTCAGTAGAGAAAATTGGAATGAAATCTTGGAGGCATTGAGCGCCAATTGGTTTCGCACGCTGTTGACCGCTTTCGGCGTGTTTTGGGGAATATTTATTTTGGTGATTCTTCTCGCAGCCGGAAAAGGTTTGGAAAACGGTGTCAAACAAGGTTTTTCAGGCATTGCGACCAATACCGCTTTTTTATGGACACAACCCACTTCCAAACCCTATAAAGGAATGCCGCAAGGTCGGCGATTCAATTACCAAAATGGTGATGTTGAGGCACTTTGGGAAAATGTTCCAGGTTTGAGATTTGTTTCACCGCGAAACCAATTGGGCGGATTTAACGGCGCAAACAATGTTGTAAGAGGACTCAAAACAGGGGCTTTCAGCGTCTATGGTGACACACCCGAATTTATCCAACAAGAACCGATGGAAATCATTGAAGGTCGATTTATCAACCAATCGGATATGGAAAATCGACGGAAAGTAGCTGTCATCGGACAGGGTGTGATAGCTGGTCTTTACGAAAAAGGCGAACCTGTGATTGGTTCCTACATCAAAATAAACGGGGTTAATTTTTCAGTCGTTGGTGTTTATAAGAAAAAAGGGAATAACAATGGCAATGCGGAAGAATCACTCAAACAAATTTTCACGCCTTTTACAACTTTTCAACGTGCATTCAATTTCGGAGATGTTGTTGGCTGGATGGCTATCACCGCCAAAGATGAAACGTCCATCACAGCATTGCTGCCTCAAATCAAAGAACTACTCAAAAGCCGTCACAAAATAAGTCCGGAAGACGATCGAGCCATCGGCAATTTCGACTTGTATCAAGAATTTAGCAAGGTCAACGGACTCTTTAATATTTTGAGCGTGATATCCTATTTTGTCGGCATACTCATTCTCATTTCAGGGGTCATTGGCATTGGAAACATCATGCTGATTGTCGTCAAAGAGCGAACCAAAGAAATCGGTATTCGCAGGGCTTTGGGCGCAACTCCTTGGGACATTCGCGGTCAAATTCTGATGGAATCCATTTTCTTGACCATTATTTCTGGGATGGCAGGAATTGTCCTTTCATCGGCCGTTTTAAAAATCATTGATCTGTTGATGAGCGGCATGGATACTTCCTCGATGATGTTTGCCAACCCGAGCGTAAGTTTGGGCGTAGTAGTAATCGCGTTGGGGATTTTGATTGTTTCGGGCTTGTTTGCCGGTATGATTCCTGCGCAAATCGCCATCAAAGTAAAACCCGTAGATGCACTGAGAACAGAATAAAAACTAACTACTTATCTATAATTTCCATTAAAAATGAAAAAAATTATTACCACGATTGTGATTGCCTTGGTAACCGTATTGTTCTTTGGCTCATTGTATTATTTATATACAAAAAACAAAAAAAATCCCGTTGTTTATCAAACGGAACAAGCAACCACCCAAACAATTATCGAAAAAACCATCTCTACGGGTAGCATCGTTCCCAAAGAAGAAGTATTAATCAAACCCAATATTTCCGGAATCATCCAAGAGATTTATGTGGTTGCCGGTGAAAACATCAAAGCCGGTGATTTGATTGCTAAAATTAGAGTCGTGCCAAACGTGTCTAATTTGAACAATGCCAAAGCCCAAGTTGAATCGAGCAAAATAACCTTAGACAACCAAACCAAAATCTACAACCGCCAAAAATCGCTCATTGACAAAGGTGTCATCTCACAAAACGAATTTGACAATGCGCTGACAGCATACGAACAAGCCAAACAAACCTATCAAACAGCTTTGGAAAACTACGAAATCGTACGAACCGGCACCACCAAAGGATTGGAATCTGCTGCCAACACGCTTATCCGCGCCACCGTTTCCGGCATGGTCTTGCAAGTGCCCGTTAAAGTTGGAAATCAGGTGATAGAAAGCAACAACTTCAACGAAGGAACCACCATCGTCAGCATTGCAGACATCAACAAAATGGAATTTGTGGGAAAAGTTGATGAATCTGAAGTAGGCAAAATAAAAGAAGATCTTCCGTTGGAAATAACCGTTGGGGCAATTGAAAACAAAAAATTTGATGCAATTCTCGAATACATCGCACCCAAAGGCATTGCCGAAAACGGTGCTATTCAGTTTGAAATAAAAGGGACGGTCAAAATTTCAGAAGATGTATTCATTCGGGCGGGTTTGAGTGCTAACGCATCCATCATATTGAACAAAGCCACCGACGTGTTGGCCATTCGAGAAGCCTTATTACAATTCGATTCGGACACCAACAAACCCTATGTTGAAATTGAAAAAGGCGAGCAGCAATTTGAAAAAAGATATGTCGAATTGGGAATATCAGATGGCATCAACGTAGAAATCAAAAAAGGCTTGTCAAAAGACGACAAAATCAAAGTTTGGAATGTTGTGAATCCGGGGGATGTATTCAAGTAAATCATTTATCTTTACAAAGTTTTTAAAGAGGAGAAAACAAAACAAAAGCATCATGAAAAAAAGTATCATTACAATATTTATCACCCTATTAACGGTCATTTCTGTTCAAGCTCAAAACAAAAAATGGACACTTCGCGAAGCAGTTGATTACGCCCTGGTAAACAACATTTCTGTCAAACAATCTGAATTAAATTTTGAGAACACAAAAGTTGACAAAAAAGATGCCATCGGAAATTTTATACCTAGTTTAAACGGAACAGCCTCACACCAATGGAGCATCGGTCTGAATCAAAACATCACCACCGGTCTTTTGGAAAATCAAACGGTTCAATTTACATCGATTGGTTTAAATTCAAACCTTACTGTTTTTAATGGACTGAGAAACATCAACACCTTACGCCGTGCCAATTTGGCTATTCTTGCCAGTCAATATCGATTGGATAAAATGAAGGATGATATTTCACTGAGTATTGTCAACGCTTTTCTGCAAATTGTTTTCAACCGAGAGTCGCTCAATACAATATTGTACCAAAACCAACTAAC
>PHDQ01000215.1 GCA_002841025.1 Bacteroidetes bacterium HGW-Bacteroidetes-13
ACCTGCGGCATCGGCAAATTGAAATTGAAAGATAATAAAATTATTTTCACATGATTATTGCTATTTTTGTTTGATATCATTTTAACGAGATTACATTTTAAAATACAATGATGAATAGATTTAACCTCATTTTTTTCTTGTCAATTTCATGTCTTGTCCACGCGCAAAATTCCTCCCGCAATGACAGTTTGCAAGGCGGTTTGCGCCCGGAGCGAACAAGTTTTAATGTCTTGCGGTACGATTTGAATATCAAGATAAATCCTGCTGAAAAATTTCTTTCCGGCTACAACGAAATTTCTTTCGAAGTGATAGAAAATACCCGTCGCATCCAACTCGATTTGTTTGCCAATATGCGGGTAGATTCGATTGTATTACACGGAAAAAAATTGACCTATACGCGCGAATTCAATGCGGTTTTTATCAATTTTGATAAACTTTTACCAAAAGGAAATCGAGCAAAGCTGCGGTTTTATTACTCCGGGCATCCGATTACGGCCAAAAGAGCACCTTGGGATGGTGGTTTTGTTTGGAGTAAAGACAAGGCAGGCAAACCGTGGATAGGCGTGGCTGTGCAAGGTACAGGCGCGAGCTTGTGGTTTCCGGTGAAAGATCACCAAAGCGACGAACCCGATTTGGGCGCAACTATTAAAGTAGCTGTCCCTGATGGTTTGATGAATGTTTCCAACGGTCGTTTTTTGGGTAGTGAAAAACTGCCCGATGGATACACGCGTTGGGATTGGGAGGTCAAAAACCCGATCAACAATTACGACATCACCGTCAACATAGCCGATTATGTGCATTTTGGGGAAAACTACAACGGTTTGGATTTGGATTATTACGTGTTGCCGGAAAATCTTGCGGCAGCAAAAGTTCAGTTTGAGGAAGTCAAACCGATGATGGATTGTTTTCAGGAAAAATTTGGCATTTATCCGTTTACGGAGGACAGCTATAAATTGGTGGACACGCCCTATTTGGGCATGGAGCATCAGAGTGCGGTGGCTTACGGTAACCAATATCGGAAGGGTTATTTAGGCAGCGATTTATCGAAAACGGGTATTGGTTTGCAATTCGATTTTATCATCATACACGAGTCGGCCCACGAGTGGTTTGGCAACAGCATCACCTCGTCGGACATAGCCGATATGTGGATACACGAGGGTTTTACAACCTATGCCGAATCGGTTTTTGTGGAATGCGAATGGGGTTACGACAAGGCCATGCAATACATCAACGGGCAAGGCAAATTGGTGCGCAACGACCGGCCAATTGTTGGCGAATATGGTGTGAACAAAAAAGGTTCGGGCGATATGTACCCGAAAGGAGCCTTGCTGTTGAACACGATACGGCACATGGTGCGTGATGATGCAAAGTGGTGGCGATTGATGCGAAAATATGTGGTAACATTCAGGCACCAAATCATCGATACACAAACAGTGATTGATTTTTTCAACCGGGAAACCGGGCAAAACCTCAGTCCAATTTTTCAGCAATATCTTTTTTATAAAAACATCCCAATCCTTGAAATTGAACCCGTCGGAAATGCTTTTAAATACCGCTGGAAAACCGATGTCAAAGATTTTGAAATGCCTTTTGAATTTACTTACAACGGGAGAAATTACAGGCAAACTGCAACCAACCAATGGCAAACATTTTCTGAAAAAATGGAAGTTGACAAGATCGACTTTAGCTCGCGGAAGTTTTTTTACAAAAAGTAAACCCGAAAGCTTTTAAAAACCTTCGGGTTTGTTCCCTCAATTCCGTACTTTTGACCTACCAAACAACAAGCACATGTCCACTGCAAAAAAAGATTACAAACGCATCACCACCAAATCGCTTTTTGAGATGAAAAGCCGGGGTGAAAAAATATCCATGCTCACAGCTTATGACTACACCATGGCCAAAATAGTTGACAATGCCGGTGTGGACGTGATTTTGGTAGGCGACTCAGCCTCCAACGTCATGGCGGGTCACGAAACGACCTTGCCCATCACTTTAGACCAGATGATTTATCACGCGTCGTCAGTAGTGCGAGCCATCAGCCGGAGTTTGGTGGTGGTGGATTTGCCCTTTGGCAGCTACCAATCCGATTCCAAAGAAGCCTTGCGCTCGGCCATTCGCATCATGAAAGAAAGCGGTGCGCACGCCATCAAATTGGAAGGCGGTAGCGAGGTGAAAGATTCCATCAAGAAAATATTGAATGCCGGTATCCCCGTGATGGGGCATTTGGGTTTGACCCCGCAATCCATCTATAAATTTGGGACTTATACCGTTCGCGCCAAAGAACAAACCGAAGCCGAACAACTTATCGAAGATGCCAAATTGCTCGAACGCATCGGGTGTTTTGCCATTGTGCTTGAAAAAATCCCTGCAACACTCGCAAAGCAGGTGGCGGAGACGATTTCCATTCCGGTCATCGGCATCGGTGCCGGAAACGGGGTGGATGGACAAGTGCTGGTCTTGCACGACATGCTGGGCATGACCCACGAGTTTAGCCCGCGTTTTTTGCGCCGCTACATGAACTTATACGAAGACATGAACACCGCCATTTCTCAATATGTGGCTGATGTGAAATCGAAAGATTTTCCGAACGAGGGGGAGCAGTATTAGAAGTCTTTTGTAAACACTTCGATTACGCCGTATTTGCCTTTTTCACCGTATTTTTTGGTAGCTTGTCCGTCTTTTATGACATAGACCGCCCTGATATTTTCCGGATTGAGTTTCTCGACTGCATCGCGGGTTGTTATTTTGTCATCGATGACATACAATGCGTTTTCTGGCAAATTGTTCGATTGGATATCACTTTTTAAATTCTTTGAGGAGAGATATGCATCGTCAGGGTGAATTAGGGTGATTTCTATCACGCCGTTTTTGCCTTTTTCGCCGTATTTTCCGGTGGCGTGTTCATCTTTGAGAACGTTGATGGTTTTGATATCCTCAGGCTTTATTTCTTCCAAAGTTTGTTCAACCCCATCAATTAAAACCAATGGTTTTTCTACAAACGGTGGCGGAGGTGGTGGAGGCGTTGGTGTTTCAACATTTGGGGTTGGCGGAGGTGGTGGAATAGGCGCTTCAGAGGATGTCTCCTTGATGGTTTTCGACTTGTCCTGAGCAACCACTTCAACTTGAAATTGTAAAAAGAACAATACGAGTAAAGGGAGTATTACAGAACTTTTAAGCGCGTTGTGTTTCGGAGATTTTCTTTGATTCATCATGACGATTCGGTTTTTTAAAAAGGATTTATAAAAAGGGTGGGTAAGCGGTATTTTCGCATCGATAGAAAATGATTTCAGCAGGGTAAGTTGGTATTGATTTTTGTCGATTTTAGAGGCGATTGAAGATTCATCGGCTATAAATTCGAGATTTTGTTCTATTGCTTTATTATAGAGCCAAGCAAAAGGATTAAACCAAAAGAATACGGTGTATAGATTGGCAAAAAGGAGATCGATGGAGTGAAATCCTTCTGCATGTGCTTGTTCGTGTTTGAAAATATAGGCGGTTTCTTTTTCGCCGAAATCGGTGGTGTTCAGGAAAACAAAATTAAAAAACGAATAGGGCGATTGAATACTTTCATCATCTGCAATCAAAAGGTTATTTAACTTTTTAAAGGTGTGTTTTCGGATGTTTTTTACCAATTGTATAAGATTAAAAATGAATTTCATCAAAAAAAAGAACAGCCCAATAGCATACAATGCAAAGGCTAATTCAATCCAATCGACAGCAAAAGTTTCCGTTGCAGTCTTGTAAACGGGCAATGTTTCAATCGGTTGAAATACAGGAACTTCAACAACCACCGTTTTCACGATGCTGATAAACGGCAAAACCAACGACACAACAAACCCCAACCACAAAAACCATCGATTTGCCTGAAAAAAAGTTTCTTTCCGCAGCAGAAAATGATATACCAAGTAGAAACCGCTCAGCAATAAGCTCGATTTGAGAATAAAATAGATAAATGCTTCCATGGTGCTATTTTTTTTCGATGAGTGCCAAAATTTCCCTCAACTCTTCTGCCGATATTTTTTCTTCTTTGGCAAAATAAGACACCATGCTTTTGTATGAATTGTTGAAATATTGATTGAGTGTATTGCTCATCACGTATTTTCGATAGTCTTCTTTGCT
>PHDQ01000216.1 GCA_002841025.1 Bacteroidetes bacterium HGW-Bacteroidetes-13
GGTGGTCGCGGACTCAAAGGACCGGAAAACTGGGGCATGATTGAGGAATTGGCAAGTATTTTGGGGGCAGCAACCGCTTGTTCAAAACCTGTGTCAGATATTGGCTGGCGACCACACAGCGAACACGTTGGGCAAACCGGAAAACCCGTTGCAGCCAATTTGTATATTGCCATTGGAATTTCTGGCGCGATACAGCATCTGGCCGGTGTGAATGCTTCAAAAGTGAAAGTAGTTATCAACAATGACCCAGAGGCTCCCTTCTTTAAAGCAGCAGATTATGGCATCGTTGGCGATGCTTTTGAGGTTGTTCCGAAATTGATAGAAAAATTAAAAGAATTTAAATCCGCAAACGGTTAATTTTTTTATTAAATTGTGCCTCTTTAACGGCTGTCTAAATCATGGCGGATCAGTCCGGATTTTGATGGCTTTTTTTGTATGATTTATGAGTTTGGTAAGATTAAGTATAAAGGGGATTTCCTATAGTCAGACACAAAATGGTGCCTATGCGCTTATATTAAGCGAAGTTGACGGCGAGCGAAAATTGCCCATAGTCATCGGTGCATTTGAAGCACAATCGATTGCCATTGCGCTTGAAAAAGACATCAAACCACCGCGCCCATTGACACATGATTTGTTTAAAAACTTTGCCGATCGCTTTGATGTGATCGTCAAACAAGTCATCATCCACAAGTTGGTGGACGGCGTTTTCTATTCTAGTCTAATCTGCGAAAGAGACCGCATCGAAGAAATCATCGATGCGCGCACTTCAGATGCCATCGCGCTTGCTTTGCGATTTGACGCACCTATTTTTACCTACAAAAACATCTTGGACAAAGCAGGAATCTTCCTTAAAATAAACCCGAAAGATGACCTCGAGAAGAAAGTCATTTCTGAGACTGGGATTGAGAATATTGAAATAGAGAATCCCGCAAAGGCACCCGCAATCGATTATTCAAAACGCTCACTCAGTGACTTATACACGGCACTCGATGAGGCTGTCAAAAATGAAGATTACGAACAAGCTGCCAAACTCCGCGATGAAATTTCTAAAAGAGAACAAAACCATTAGTTTATGTATAAATTTTTTACCCTCCTGATTGTTTTATTTGCTACACTTACTAATGCGCAACAACTCGAAAAGAAATGGATTCTTCAGACAAAAGAAGTAAATCATCAAGCTGATTATATTCAATTAAAAGAAGGTAAATACACGCTTTCTTTAGATACATTAACCGAATCAGGCGACTTTAATATCCAAGACAACCTTTTATTCCTTTATAAAAACGGATCAGATGCCTCAAGTATGCGTCTAAACATTCTTGTTCAAAATGATTCCGTACTCGAATTAAAACATCGCGAAAAAGTTTGGACTTTTAAGTCTCAATTCAAACCGCAAAAAACGGTTATCGTTGCAGAAAAAAAACTCATCGGAAGTGGCGGATTTACTTTAAACAGTCTGCTTAGAGGGGCTTTGGGAATGATTATGCTTGTCTTGATCGCTTTTTTATTCAGCAATAATAAAAAAGCTGTCAATTGGAAAACCGTCGGCATCGGGTTGAGTGCACAATTGATTTTGGCCATCGGTGTTTTGAAAATTTCCGTGGTCAAATCGGCCTTCGAATTTGTCGGACAGCTATTTATTCTCGTGCTTGATTTTACCCGAGCGGGAAGTGCTTTTCTATTGGGAAACATGATGGACATCAACAGTTTTGGTTACATCTTTTTATTTCAAGTTCTACCGACGATTATTTTCTTTTCAGCCCTAACCTCCTTGTTGTTTTATTTAGGCGTCATTCAATTTATCGTCAAGGGATTGGCTAAGTTATTGACCAAATTGCTCGGCATTTCCGGTGCGGAAAGTTTATCGGTTGCCGGTAATATTTTTCTTGGGCAAACCGAAGCACCGTTGATGATTAAGGCCTATTTAGAAAAAATGAATCGCTCGGAAATATTGTTGGTGATGATAGGCGGTATGGCCACAGTCGCCGGTGGTGTGCTGGCAGCTTATATCAGTTTTTTGGGGGGTGACGACCCCGCTTCCAGGTTGATTTACGCCAAACACCTTTTGGCAGCTTCCGTGATGGCAGCCCCGGGTGCGATTGTCATCTCGAAAATTCTCTATCCGCAACAGGAAAAAATAAATACCGATGTTGAAGTTTCCATCGACAAAATCGGCTCCAACATGCTTGATGCAATCGCCAACGGCACGACCGAAGGATTGAAACTTGCCGCCAATGTCGGTGCCATGCTCTTGGTGTTTATCGCTTTTATCGCCATGATTAATTACGGGTTTAACAAATTTGGGCAAGTGACCACGCTCAACAGTTTTATCGCCGAAAATACGCCTTACGACAAGTTTTCCATCGAAACGGTTTTGGGGCTTGTCTTCGCGCCCTTGATGTGGCTGATCGGCGTGGCAAAAGAAGACTTGATGTTGATGGGTCAATTGCTTGGTATCAAGCTTGCGGCCAGTGAGTTTGTGGGTTACGTGCAATTGGCAGATTTGAAAAATCCGGCGAGTGTCGTGCATTTCACCTATGAAAAATCGGTCATCATGGCAACCTATATGCTGTGTGGTTTTGCTAACTTTGCTTCCATCGGCATCCAAATCGGCGGCATCGGGTTGTTGGCACCCGGGCAGCGCAAAAACTTGTCTGAGTTCGGTTTAAAAGCCGTCATCGGCGGAAGTTTGGCTTCCCTGCTTTCGGCTACCATCGCGGGGATGATTATCGGGTAGGTTGAGTAAAAATTTCTGCTTTAACTTACATTTTTTAACATACGGTTTAGTTGAAGTATTTTAAAAATGATAACTTTACCATTACTTAAAATAAGCCTAAATTAAATCTGACACATATATAAATGGCAAAATTTATACAAAATATAGTTGATGAAATTATAGACCAATATTTATATGCGGACGAAACAAATCGTCCTTGGATAATTGGTTTTAGTGGTGGAAAAGACTCCACAGTAATGCTTCAGCTTGTTTGGAAAGCTATCTCTCAAATTAAACAATTGACGGGTTTTGTAAATCGACCTATTTATGTTATTTGCAACGATACAATGGTTGAAAATCCGGTGATTACCGAATATGTTTATCGTGTTTTAGATAAAATTGAGCTCGCAGCTGTTGAGCAAGATGTACCAATTAGGGTGATAAAAACAATTCCAAGATTAGAAGACTCCTTTTGGGTAAATCTAATCGGCCGCGGATATCCTGCACCAAATAATGCCTTTAGATGGTGTACGGAGCGACTAAAGATTAGACCCACTTCACGTTTTCTTCTTGAGCAACTAGATGAATTTGGAGAAGCAATTATTTTAATTGGGACAAGGACTAACTAGAGTGCTCAAAGGGCTAGGTCAATGAAGAAGCACGCCATTAAAGGCAAACGATTGACGAAACATCCAACCCAACCCAATACTTATATGTATGCGCCGATTCGCAGTTTGAGTTTGGAGGAAGTTTGGTATGTCATTAACACAATGGAATCTCCTTGGGGTGCAGACAACGCCGAATTATTTAAAATATATTCTGATGCAAGTGCGGATGATTACGAATGCCCAACGGTAGTTACAAATAAAGAGCACAAATCTTGTGGACAAAGCCGTTTTGGATGTTGGGTTTGCACGGTCGTGAAAAAAGACAAATCAATGTCTGCACTGATAGAAAATGGATTAATTTGGTTATCGCCGTTATTGAAATTTAGAAATCAATTAGCTGAAGATCGAAATATTATTGAGCATCGAATGCCTCAAAGAAGAAACGGGACGGATGCAATAAACGGAATGGGGCCTTACTATCCTTGGTATAGAGCAAAGGTTTTAGAACGATTATTTGAAACGCAAAAAGAAATTCAGAAATATAAACCTCATGTAGAATTAATCACAAATCAGGAATTGGTTGCGATTCAAACGATTTGGTATAGGGATTTTATATTTAACCAAAAAGTTTCTGAAATTTATAGTAAAGCATATAAACTCACTTTGGATATGAAAGACCATAACGAAAAACTCGAAAAAGAATTAGAACTTCTTAAAAATTCTTGTGCGGACAATCCGAAAGATTTTGACCTGATTCAAGAATTGTTAACGCTTCAAAAAAACAAATCGCTTTT
>PHDQ01000217.1 GCA_002841025.1 Bacteroidetes bacterium HGW-Bacteroidetes-13
TGTTCCTACACCCATAGCGGAACTGCATGGGATGCCACAGCAACCGATAATTGCAGCATTGCAACTACCGAATATGTACTAACAGGAGCCACCACAGGCACAGGGACTACTTTAGATGCTGTAATCTTTAACCTTGGAGCAACCACAGTAACCTGGACCACCACAGATGGAAGTGGTAATACAGAAGAGTGTAGTTATACCGTAACCGTAGAAGATAACCAAGCACCACAAATCGTTTGTCCGCTGGACATTATAATAGATGCAGAGCCTGGAATGTGCAGCGCACAAGTGTTTTTTGGAAACGCAAACGCTTTAGATGCTTGTAGCGGACCTATTGCTACTGTGCAAACAACTGGGCCAGCAAGTGGAAGTTTATTCCCCGTTGGGGATACCTTAATCAGTTTTTCAGCAACCGATGCTGCTGGAAATGTAGCGACCTGCAGTTTCACTATTACCGTGGAAGACAATCAGGCACCATTAGCAGTGTGTCAGAACATCACTTTACAATTAGACGCTAATGGTGTAGCAGCTATTACTGCCGAAGACCTGAATGGAGGTTCCACAGACAACTGTGCGGGTACATTAACCTATACTGCAAGTCAGACCGCTTTTGATTGCAGTCATGTAGGAGCAAACACTATTATCTTGACCGTAACCGATGCCGCTGGAAACAGTAGCACATGTACTGCTACAGTAACCGTAGAGGACAACATAGCTCCGGTAGCAAATTGCGTTGCACCGTTTACCATCCAATTGGATGTCAATGGAAATGCAAGCATTACCGAAACAGATATCAACAATGGAAGTAATGACAACTGTAGTGTAGCATCCATTACCTTAAGTCAAAGTGCATTTACATGTGCTGACCTAGGCGATAATATAATCACTCTTACCATAACCGACCCAAGTGGAAACAGTACAACCTGTAACACTTTAGTAACGGTAGAAGACACCATAGCACCGGTAGTGAGTTGTATAACCTTCACCATAGAACTTGGAGCAGACGGAACAGCACTATTAACTCCTGAAGATATAGGAGGCACTTCAACAGACAACTGTGCAATTACCATTACAGCGATTGATATTGAGGACTTTGATTGTTCTGACATAGGAACTCCTGTACTCGTTACTTACTTTGCAAGCGATGCCAGCGGCAATATCGCTTCATGTACTGCTATGGTAACGGTGGTAGATGTATTAGCACCAGTAATTGATTGTCCTGCTGATTTTACGGTAGATAGCGATAATAATTCTATTACCTACACACTTCCTGATTATTTTGGAGAAGGACTAGTAACCGTTACAGACAACTGTACCACTCCAGTAACGATATACAGTCAAACACCAGCGCCGGGCACCTTGTTGTTAGATGGCACGTACACCATCACCCTAACCGCAACCGACGAATTTGGTAACGAATCCACCTGTACTTTTGAGTTGACCGTAGATACTATCTTAGGAGCAGAAGACAATCTTTTGGACTTGAGCAGTTTTACGATGTATCCTAACCCTGCAGAATATACGGTAACTATAGGAAACCCTAAATTTATGCAGATAGACAACATTGCCATTTATGATATTCAAGGACGAATGGTAGTTTCTAAAAACACCCAAGGTGCTACAGGAAACCAAACCATAGAGGTTAGCCATTTATCGTCTGCTGTGTATATGGTAATTATCCAAAGCCAAGGAAAACAAACAGTAAAACGATTGATTAGAAAATAAGGAAAAGGTAACTCGTTCAGAAATAAAAATTTTATTTCCTACCTTAAACAATAAAAACCCTCCCGGAGTTAGCTTCGCGGAGGGTTTTTTTATTCCCCTTTTTAGGGCGAAAGATAGAGTATTGTAAATTTTAGAATCGGTAAATAAGTAAGAATAACAAATACAAATTAGCAAAGTCAAATTCCATTCATAGGACATATCCACCTTTTCATCGAAAAGTCCTACACTTTACCATTTAATAACCTATAGATAATAAAGAAAAGGGGTAATTTGCAGAACTTTGTAAGAAAATTAATATCGTATTATACCACAGAAACTATGAAAAAACGATTACAATACCCCTTATTTACTTTTTTAATGACGGTTTTTTGCCTTGGATTTGCTTCGGATGGGTGGGGGCAGACATCATTTACTGCAGTTTATACTTTCGGCGCTACTGGTGATGTAGCAAGTTTTGATTATAATGGAGCATCCATTGACGGTGTTGTGATGGGCCCTATTGTTAAAGCTGGTGTAACTTCAGTTGCAAGCACTGGTAATTTCAGAGCAAATAATTGGCCCGGAGGAGCAATAAACGCTAGTGATACCTTTACCGGTACAGTAGATCTAGGTAAATATATTGGCTTAACCATGGCAGCGGCTTCTGGATATGTTTTTACGGTAACATCAGTGAACTTTGGAATTGGCAGAAGCGCTACCGGTACACGGCAAGCACAATGGAGAGGTAGCGCAGACAGTTTTGGTTCCATTATCAATAATTATACCTCGTTGAATGCTGGGTTAACAAATAATGCCGGGGTACTAACAAACCCGGACGCTAATAGTTCTTGGACAGGGAATGTTTTGGTGTTTGATACATCTTATGAAGGTATTGCAACATCAGTGGGTTTAAGATTATACTTATTCAATTCTGAAGCAGCAACAGGTACTGCAGGATTACAAGGCAATATAACCATTACAGGCACCTATGAGTTGGTTACTTCTGATCCAATTCTTATAACCAATAGCAACACTATTAGTAATTTAAATTACATTGAAAACAACGGTCCCTCAGTCTCGCAAACTTTTAATCTTTCGGGTTTCAATATAGATGGCATAGAGGTTACCCTTACTTTACCCGCAACACCCCATTTTGAAATTTCAACAGACGATATCAATTTTTCTGACAATATAACGATATCCGCTTATAACGGTACGGCAACACCTATTTATACACGCTTAAAAGCGGGTCTTGCTATAAATACCTATGCTGAAGCCATTACCATTAGTGGCGGAGGTGCAACAGATATAACGGTTTCACTTTCTGGGGCAGTACAGGCAGAGCCAGTGTTAGGTTGGCAAATAGATACAACCAATACTCAATATACCATCGATTTTGATACCACCGTAAATGGGGTTAATGAAGGTCAATATGCTGGCACAGGGTTTACGCCCACACCGGCAGAGGGGCAATTGAATAGTAATGCCTTTGCCACTACAGGAATGAGTGAAGGATTTTCTGATTTTGGAGACACAAAAATCACAGGAGATTTTGCAAGAGGTAATAGCCTGGGAGGAGTCACTACTGGTGGATTTTATTCTTTTGAAGTAACAACAGGAAATCATGCCTTTGGTTTTCAATCTACAGCTGCTGATTTTATTACCGGAAGTATGACTCTACGTTTGCAAAACCAAACAGGAAACCCCATAGAAACGCTACGGTTGTCCTATACAATATATGTAAGAAATGACCAAGAGCGTTCTAGCATCATTAATTTTAGCTATTCTGCTGACAATACAAATTTTACGCAACAACCTTTATTGGAAACAAGTTCGCCACTTACCGCTGATGGTACTCCACAATGGGTAGCACATACTTATACCGTGTTGGTTGGATTGGAAACCATTGCTGATGGCGATTTTTACTATTTGCGTTGGCATATCGCCGATAATGGAGGTAGCGGCAGTCGAGATGAATTTGCAATTGACGATATTAAATTGACTGCAAATCCGAATGATTTGGTTTTTTCACAGTCTGGAAATCTAGCTTTTCCTATCTACCACCTTAATGGCTCCTTACAATCTGGCGATAATATTTTAGCTTTAGATGGTGCTATCGATTTTAACTTTGGAAATATGGAATTTGGAAATATTACTGTTAACCCTGGAGCTACAGTAGTCTTTACTAATAATTTAGCATTAAGTGGTGATGTAGTAAATAATGGAAATCTACTCTTTATAAGTAATGAAACGACCACCGCACAACTAGATGCCGTACCAATAAATTCAAAAATATTAGGCAATGTAGTTATACAACGCTACCTCCCTGCACGTCGTGCGTTCCGTTTCTTATCCTCTGCAGTAACCACAACAGGAAGCAT
>PHDQ01000218.1 GCA_002841025.1 Bacteroidetes bacterium HGW-Bacteroidetes-13
TCATCGATGCCAAAAGACAATGGGTCAAAGCACCTGCCGAAAAACAAAAATTGGCAGATGTCGCTTGGAAAAAAGTGAGTAGTTAAGCGTTAGCAGTTAATCTAAATCTCAATTTCGTGTTTGAACACTTTTTTCAATGTCCTCATTGTTGGGAAGAGATTTCCATGCTCGTGGACAGTTCTGTTAGGCAACAGTCCTATGTTGAAGATTGCGAAGTGTGTTGTAATCCGATTGAAATAAACACCTCCTTTGAAGACGGCGATTTAAGTGAATTTCGGGCAAAAAAATTAGATGACTAAACTTTTTTGCAATCATAAATTTTAGTCATTTTATCTTTTTTAAATGTGAAAGTAGATAGAATGAAATAGTTGCTAAACAATCGCTGTTTTTTTACCACAAAGTCACAAAATTAACAGCACTTTTGCTTTGCGCTTTACTTTATGTCGCTGTGCGATTATCTTCAAGTAATTTCAGGTATAGACACTCAAAAACGCAATACAACAGTTTGCTGATTGCTTTTTAAAATCCATTTGATTGTCAATTTTTGACCCGTTTCATCCCATTCAAAAGTTGTTTTTTTGCCGTCAATTAACACTTTTTTCGGCTTTTTGTCCAATCGATGAATCACCAAAGCGATGTTTTTTTCAGAAGATACAAAGTTTTTTCCGGTTTCGGTTTCTATGGAGATGCGTGTGCTGTTGGCTTGGTTTTGGTTGTGGAAACGGAGGATTTCATACTTGCCCTTTTCGAAGGCTTCGGGCGTCAATCCGTCATCGTTATAAAGCATACCCTCACTCGAAGCAACCGAAGAATCGTGATAAAAATGCAATTCAAAGGACTGTAAAGTGTAGTCATTTGTGTTTTGAACCAATCGTGCCATCGGTACAAAAGCACCCGCCCGAACAAAAGTCGGGATGTGATTGTCCACAATTTGAACGGAATATGTTTGCCCGGCTTCGTATTTTTTACCAGTATAAAAATCGAACCAGTCCGCACTTTTCGGAAAATAAATATTTTGGGTTTCTATCCCCGGATTGACTACCGGCGATACCAAAAAAGCATCTCCCCACAGATAGGTTTTGGATTCGGTAAGCAATGCTTCGTTTGTTGGCTCTTCAAAAAGCAACGGGCGCATGAGCGGCGTTCCGTGAAGGTGATTTTCAAATGCCAGACTGTAATTATACGGCAACATGCGGTATCGCAGTTCGATGGCTTGTTTGGCCAAAGCTTTTGTCTCAGGGTCTTTAAAAACCGGCTCGGAGGCAACTTCTTCCTGCGCATGCGGACGAAAAACGGGCTGAAAAACACCGTATTGCAACCAGCGCGTGTAGAGTTCGGGGTCGTCATTGGCTCCGGCAAACCCTCCCAAATCGGAATGCATATAACCCAGGCCTTGCATGCCCATCTCGAGCGCAATTTCCGTTTGTGACTGGAGTCCGCCCCACGAGCGGTTTACGTCGCCCGACCAAGGAATCATCCCGAAACGCTGCGAACCGGAATAGCCGGCACGCATCAAAATAAACGGTCGTTGGTTTGGAAAGTCTTTCCGATATCCATCGAAAATCAGTCGCGCCCAATTGTGGCCATAGACATTGTGCAACTCGTCTGCCGTACCTGTCGCGTGTATCAATCCGGAAGGATGCGCTTCGGGTTCGCCCAAATCGCCCCACCAACCGCTGACACCCATTTCGGTGTATTTTTCGTAGATATTCCAAAACCAATCGTGTCCTTCTTTTTTGAAAATATCGATTAGGCCTGTATTGCCGAAATAGAAATCATAGACAAAAGGTTTTCCCAGCGAATCAACAGCGAGGATTTTTTTATCGACCGCCTCTTGCCATTTCTTGGAAGTTGTCAGCACAAAAGGTTCGGTGATTAAAATGGTTTTTATGCCCTGTGCGCTCAAATCCTTGATCATTTTTTCAGGATTTGGAAAACTGTCTTTCAGGAATTCGAAATTGCCCAAGGTGCCTTGAATTTCTTTCCCGAACCAATACAAATCAAGGATGACGGCATCAACTGGGATGTTTTCGGCTTTGAATTTCGCAATGGTAGCTTCCACTTCCCTTTGCGAATGATAACCGAAACGGCTGGAAAAATTGCCCAAAGCCCAACGCGGCGGTAGTGGTTGTTTGCCCGTCAAGGTGGTGTAGTTTTCGATTAATTGTTTCCAATCATCCGTCGCGATGACCTGATATGTTTTTCTCCCGCTGATGGTTTCGTAGCGGAGCCGGTTGTCTTTTTGGCTGTCCAAATCTAAAAAACCGATGGGTGCATTGTCAAAATGTACTGCGTAGATGTCTGAGGACAAGACCAATGGCAGCGTGAAATTCATCAGTTCGGCGTGATTTTCATAGCCGTAGTGTGCGCGGTTGTAGAGTTGCAAACGGTGACCTCTGCGGTTGAATCCCAAGGCTCTTGCGCCGCCGCCGTAAAGTGCTTCATCGGGTTTAAGATTAAACTCCAACACCTCCAAACTATCCGTTTTGATGTAGCCCGATTTTTCGGAAATGAGCAATTTGTTTTTGTAGAAATATTGAATCTGAAAAGGTGCTTTTTGGATGGTCACAGCTATTCCGTCGGTTTTAAATTGGAGGTTTTCATCCGTTTCGATGACTACTGTAGAAATGTTTTCTGGAGTCATCACGACAGCTTGTGATTCCGGACGGTACGTTTCACCATTTGGGATAAAGGAAGTCTCCACAATTTTATCGGAATAAGCGAGCAGGCGATAGTAGCCATCTTGGGTTTTGATTTCCAGTATGTTTGCTTTTTTCTCATAACCCAAAAAAGTACGGTTGGGGTTTTGGGCTGTTGATACAATCCCAATCAGAAAAAAGACCGTTGCATAAAAACTTTTCATTGTCAATGTGAATTTCATTTTTTTGTGGATGATTTAATTTTGAAGTAAAAATTCCAACGGAATGTGAAGTCGCTCTTTCCACGAATTTTCTGAATGATCGTGTCCTTCAAATTTTATATTTGTTGAATACCCTTTTATTTTCAGTATTTGTGTAATCCGATTTTGATACGGAAGATAAAGCGAATCGAGCGTCTGCGTGCCATAATCAAAATACAATTTATGTGTTTTTGCATTGGGTAGGTTATCTTCCATGTATCGCAAAAAAGCATCTGGAATCGGGTTGTTTTGATTGGTAAACGTCCCAATCCAATGTGTTGACAAACAAGCTGCTCCACCAAATATGTTGGGATATTCCGATATTGCATACATGGATATGAGTCCTCCCATACTCGACCCGACAACAAAAGTGTTAGCGCTGTCGGAAAGCGTTGAAAAGTTCCGGTCAATGAACGGTTTTAGTTCAGTAACGATAAATTTCAAATAATTATCGGATTGAATGTTTTCAATCATCAATTTTTGACTTTTTGCAGATGATAGTATGGAATCTTGCTTTGGTTTATTTAAAGACAAAAAAGGCTTATTTGGAAAATAATCTGTATGTCGATATGCCGAAATATTCCAAACTCCTACAATGATACAATTTTTGATTTTTTGAGCTTTCAGCAATTTTGAAACGGTTTCGTCAACGCCCCATTCTTGTTTATTCCAAGTTGTGGTTGAATCAAAAAGCATTTGCCCGTCGTGCATATACAAAACTGCATACTTTTTATTCTTTTTATAATTATCCGGCAGCCAAACATCTACATTTCGGGCGTGAACAAAATCAGATGGAAATTTTTCAAAACGAAGTACATTTCCCGAGGCTAAAGTCAACAAAGGTTTCACAGCAGTCATTTCATGAAAATCACCTTGCGAATCTATCTTGTTTTTGCAGGAGCCGAAAAACAGTATGAGCGCGAAAATTGATACATATTTCATTTCAAATATTTTTATTTTTCCAATTCCAACACCAAAGTGGATTTGGATTTTACAAAGATAGCGTTTGTCAAATCCACAGAAACGCCGCTGAGGGCATCTTTGCCTTTTCTGTAGTTTTGGATGCGCTCAGCAAAACGTTTGGGCTCAACGGATTGATCTTGGTCACTGTTGTTCATCACCACCATCACCGTGTCGTTGTCGTCATACCTGAAATAGACATACACGTTGTTTTCGGG
>PHDQ01000219.1 GCA_002841025.1 Bacteroidetes bacterium HGW-Bacteroidetes-13
CGCCGGATACAACACAGCCTACTGTTCCAACAGGTTTGGCGGCTTCAAACATTACCACTTCGAGTGTTGTTCTAACTTGGAACGCATCAACTGACGATGTGGCTGTGACCGCTTACGAAGTTTTTAGAGATGGGGTTTCTATCGGAACAACAGGAAGTTTAACATTTACGGCTTCCGGACTGGCTCCCGCCACAACTTATTCTTTTACAGTTGCTGCTAAAGATGCCGCCAACAATACTTCTGCGCAAAGTACAGCTTTGCCGGTAACCACTTTAGCAGGGACACCCGACACCACACCACCATCTGTTCCTACAGGATTGTCTGCTTCCAATATTACTTCATCAACTGCGACGGTAAGTTGGAATGCATCGACAGATGACACAGGCGTTTCAGGTTATGAAGTTTTTCAAGACGGTGTTTCGCTCGGTTTCACCACTTTCTTAAGTATGTCAGTAGTAGATTTATTGCCTTCAACTACCTATACTTTTACGGTTACAGCTTTCGATGCCGCAAACAACACCTCCGCACCAAGTGCCGGATTGCAAGTCACTACGGCCGCCGCCTCAGGAGGTGGTGCTTCCGAACTTTTTTTCTCCGAATATGTAGAAGGGAGTTCTAATAATAAAGCTTTAGAAATTGCCAATTTCACAGGTGCTGCTGTGGATTTATCGGTTTATACGATTCAAAAACAAGTGAATGGCGCAAATGCCTGGGGAGGTTCTTATTCATTTACAACACCTACTTTGGCTGATGGTTCGGTTTTGGTTGTTGTGAACAGTAGTTCGTTAAACCCAACACTTTTGGGTTTAGCTGATGAAATCAAGGGCGGGGCACCCCTTGATTTTAATGGAAACGACCCGGTTGGTCTATTCAAAAATGGGGTTTTGATTGATATTATCGGTACGTTTAATGGCGGATCTACCAACTTTTCCATCGACGAAACCATGCGCAGAAAACCAACCATCGCCTCACCCAACACCACTTTTGATAAAGTTGCAGAATGGGATGTTTTTCCGTCTGATACTTTTGGTGATTTGGGCACACATACCATCGTTACTATGTCAACAATCGATTTTAGTCAGGAAGGTTTTAAAATGTACCCCAATCCGGTAAGTAGTGGCTTGGTTTTTATACAATCCAATCAAAAAATGGACAAGCTGACCATTTATAGTATTTCCGGTCAGGTCATTAAAGAAATAAAAACGCCTGTAACGAATCAACCCATTTCGTTGAACAATCTTCCGAAAGGTGTTTATTTGGCTAAAATCACTTTTGAAGGAAATAAATCTGTTACCCGAAAAATTGTGATAAACTAAAATTCTTCTCAAAAACTTTCTACGGAAATACGTACTTTTGAAGGCGTATTTCCGTAAGTTTTTATAGATGATTTATTTTTTTGAAAATCAAAACCGTACGGTCTATGCCGTGCAAACTTTCTCCTCTCTTTCAAGTGCCGATTTTTCGAAATTAGCCTGGCTTTTCGACGGCAAACTTTTGACCGCTAAAAATGCTGAAAATCCTCAATCATCTGTTGATGGTTTTTTTGTGGGTCCACGTGCTGCGATGGTCACGCCTTGGAGTACGAATGCAGTAGAAATCACTCAAAACATGGCGATTGAAGGTGTTATTAGAATCGAAGCCTTCGAAAAAGTGGATAAAAATTTTCAAGGTTTTGACCCGATGTTGTTTCAGAAATACACCCAACTCCATCAAGATATATTTGATATTCACCTGCAACCAGAAGCAATTATAGAAGTTGTTGACGTCGCTGCCTACAACCAAAAAGAAGGTTTGGCATTGAACGAAGACGAAGTAGATTATTTAGAAAAACTTTCACTCAAATTAGGCAGAAAACTCACGGATTCCGAAGTTTTTGGTTTTTCACAAGTGAATTCCGAGCACTGCCGCCATAAAATTTTCAACGGCACTTTTGTGATTGATGGCAAAGAAAAACCAAGCTCACTTTTTAAACTCATCAGAAAAACTTCCGAAGTTCATCCCAACGACATTGTTTCGGCCTACAAAGACAATGTGGCATTTGTGAAAGGTCCGATCGTGACGCAATTTGCACCCAAATCGCCGGACAAACCCGATTTTTATCAGGAAAAAGATTTCGAGTCTGTACTTTCTTTAAAAGCAGAAACCCATAATTTCCCGACCACAGTCGAGCCTTTCAATGGTGCTGCTACCGGATCAGGAGGCGAAATTCGCGATCGATTGGCGGGCGGACAAGGCTCGATTCCGCTGGCCGGAACAGCCGTTTACATGACAGCTTACTCCCGACTCAATAATGACAGGCCATGGGAAAACGGGTTGCCTGCCCGGAAATGGCTCTATCAAACACCTTTGGATATTCTTATCAAAGCTTCCAACGGCGCTTCTGACTTTGGCAACAAATTCGGTCAACCGCTGATTGCCGGCTCCTTGTTTACCTTTGAACACGAAGAACACAATCGCAAACTCGGTTTTGACAAAGTGATTATGATGGCGGGTGGCGTTGGTTATGGCAAAGCCGATCAGGCGCAAAAACACACACCCAAACCGACTGATGACATTGTCTTGCTCGGTGGCGATAACTACCGAATTGGAATGGGTGGTGCGGCAGTTTCTTCCGCGGATACAGGCGAATTTCACAGTGGCATCGAACTCAACGCGGTGCAACGTTCCAATCCGGAAATGCAAAAACGCGTAGCCAATGCCGTTCGCGGTATGGTAGAAAGCGATGTGAATCCCATTGTTTCCATCCACGATCACGGTGCCGGCGGACATCTCAACTGCCTGTCGGAATTGGTGGAAGAAACCGGAGGCGTGATCGATTTAGACAAACTTCCCGTCGGCGACCCGACACTTTCTGCCAAAGAAATTATAGGCAACGAATCGCAGGAACGCATGGGTTTGGTCATTGCCAAAAAAGACACGGAAACCCTCAAAAGAATTGCCGAGCGAGAGCGTTCTCCTTTTTATGTGGTGGGTGAAGTCACCGATGACCATCGATTTGTTTTTCAATCTAAATCGAAAGGTGAAAAACCAATGAATCTGGCATTGTCAGAAATGTTTGGCAGTTCACCCAAAACATTTATGCACGATCAAACGGTGGATAGACAATATCAAAAAGTTGATTATACCGAAACAGAAATCAAAAGATACGCAGCTCAAATTTTTAAACTCGAAGCCGTTGCCTGCAAAGATTGGTTGACCAACAAGGTTGATCGTTGTGTGGGCGGACGCGTGGCGAAACAACAATGCGCCGGACCGCTGCAATTGCCGCTGAACAACCTTGGTGTGATGGCGTTGGATTATAAAGGCAAAAACGGCATCGCAACTTCCATTGGCCACTCGCCGGTTTCCGCCCTAATCGATGCCGCAGCTGGCAGCAGAAACAGCATAGCCGAAGCTTTGACGAACATCATTTGGGCTCCTTTAGAAAACGGACTCAAGAGTGTTTCGCTCTCCGCCAATTGGATGTGGCCTTGCCGCAACGAGGGTGAAGATGCGCGTTTGTACGAAGCTGTGCAGGCTTGCTCAGATTTTGCCATCGCTTTGGGTGTCAACATCCCGACGGGAAAAGATTCGCTGTCAATGAAACAAAAATATCCCGACGGTGATGTCATCGCGCCGGGTACGGTGATTATTTCTGCGGCGGGACATTGCTCGGATATTCAAAACGTGGTAGAACCGGTTTTCCAAAGAAACAGCGGGTCGGTTTATTACATCAATTTTTCACAAGACGATTTTAAATTGGGCGGCTCGTCCTTTGCGCAAACGCAAAACAAAATAGGTGAAGAGACCCCAAATATCAAAGACGCTGACTTTTTCAAAAAGGCTTTTGACGCGATACAACAATTGATCAAAGAAAAACAAATTGCAGCCGGACACGACATCGGCAGTGGCGGGCTCATCACCACTTTGTTGGAAATGTGTTTTGCCGATACGAACTTGGGCGCAAGTATCAGTTTTACAGAACTTAGAGAGAAAGATTTGGTCAAGATTTTGTTTTCAGAAAACATCGGTATCGTGGTCCAAGCAAA
>PHDQ01000220.1 GCA_002841025.1 Bacteroidetes bacterium HGW-Bacteroidetes-13
CCAACCATGATGATCAGTCTTTGCCATGTTGGCTTCGAGCGAAATTCCCAAGGTTGTGCCGGTTGCTTCATCTGCTCCTTGTCCATGCTTTCGTCAATCATTCCGGCAATTTTCACGTAACCGCCCAAAGGCAACCAGCCTATACCGTAAACGGTTTCTCCTATTTTCTTCTGAAAAAGGGCAAACTTCACATCAAAAAAAAGGAAGAACTTCTCGACTTTGGTCTTGAATAATTTTGCGGGAATAAAATGCCCCAATTCATGGAGAATTACCAAAATTGAGATAATGAGAACAAACTGAATAATTTGAGTAAATAGCGTCATTTAGAATGCTTTGTTTTTTTTGAACCGCACAAAGGTAAGTTTTTGATTTGTTTTATTGTTAAAATCAATCTGAGGAAAGACAAGTTTTAGGATTATTTTTAGTTTTTTGTCGCATCGGCAGAAACTCATCTACAACGAATGATTCAGATTTCTTGTTGAACACATCTCTATTCAAGTTTTTTTTTAAATATCTTTGAAATACCAACTAACAATAAACATTCATGCAAAAGTATTTCCTTTGGACAATTGTCTGCTGTCAATTAACTTTTACGACCTATTCCCAAAACCCAAAATCTTATCAGATTTATACCGCAAAAGGTGTAAAAATATCGTTCAAAAAAATGATTAATCAGCTGAAAAAAAATGAATTGATATTTTTTGGCGAACAGCACAACAATCCCATCGCACACTGGTTGCAGCTCGAAACTTTAATCCAACTGCAAAAAGAAAAGCCGCTCATCTTGGGAGCCGAAATGTTTGAGGCAGATAACCAAAAACCGCTCGATGATTACCTTTCAGATTCGATTAGCGATAAAGTTTTCAATCAAAAAGCCCGCCTTTGGAGCAACTACAAGACTGACTACAAACCTCTGGTTGATTTTGCCAAAAAGCATCAAATCAATTTTGTGGCAACCAACATACCTCGTACTTTTGCCTCATTGATTTTTAAAAAAGGTTTTTCAAGTCTTGACTCCCTTTCTGATGCCGACAAAAAATGGATTTCACCCTTGCCCATTTCTTTCGATGCGAGCCTTTCTTCTTATGCCGAAATCAAAAAAATGGAAAGCCACGGCGGTGATTATATGGCTGAATCTCAAGCTTCCAAAGATGCCACCATGGCCTATTTTATTTTAAAAAATTATAAGCAAGGCAGTTTATTTATCCACTTCAACGGCTCTTATCACTCCAAAAATCACGAAGGCATCGTTTGGTATATCCGTCAATCAAATCCCCAAATTCGACTGCTGACCATCACGACTGTCGAACAGGAAAATATTCGTACTTTAGACGAATCATTCAAAAATCAGGCGGATTATATCATTGTGATTCCCAGCAACATGACGAAAACCTACTGATTTTCTTGTTGACCATTGATAGTGCTTTTAAATTCATTTCAAAAACCCATTTTCTACCATGAAACACTTCCAGCTTATTTTAATGTTAACCTTTATAGCCGTTTCCCCTGCTTTTGCCCAATTGAGTAATGCAGAAAAAAAGATTTTAGACCGCATCGATGCCAACTATGACGAATCGCTTTTGTTTTTGGAAAAAGTGGTAAACATCAACAGCGGCTCGCTCAATGTGGAAGGTGTGAAAAAAGTAGGCAAAGTTTTTGCCGATGCTTTTTCCGAAATTGGCTTTGACAGCAAACTGCTTCCTTTGCCCGAAAACATGAAGCGCGGCGATCATCTTTTTTCTGAATTAAATGCAGGCAAACCTAAAGGCAAAAAATTATTGCTGATTGGTCACCTCGACACTGTTTTTGAAGAAGACAGTTCTTTTCAAACCTTTCGACGCTCGGGCGACACCATCTACGGGCCCGGCGCAAGCGATATGAAGGGCGGCGACGTGATTATCCTCTACGCTTTGAAAGCCTTGAAAGAAGCCGGTGTTTTGAAAAACACCCAGATAATCGTTGCCATGACCGGCGATGAGGAAAAAACCGGCGACCCGATGGCGGTCAGTCGCCAACCGCTGATTGATGCAGCAAAACGAAGTGATGTTGCCTTGGGTTTTGAAGGTGCCACCGGATTTAATTACGCCACGGTTGCCCGAAGAGGTACTGCATCTTGGACACTGCAAACTTCCGGAAAGAGAGCACATTCGGCTGGCGTTTTCTCAAAAAACACAGGCGCGGGAGCCATCTATGAGGCCGCCCGAATTTTGAATGCTTTTTATGAAAATCTACAGGAAGAATACCTCACTTTCAATCCGGGTTTGATACTCGGCGGATCGACCGTCGAAGTCGCAAACGACCAATCGCGGGGTTCAGCTGAAGGCAAAACCAACGTGGTTTCACCAACAGTATTTGTCAAAGGTGATTTGCGTTTTCTCACTGCCGAACAGATGCAGAAAACCCAAGCTAAAATGGAAGAAATTGTTGCTCAAAATTTACCCGGCACCGAAGCAAAATTCACTTTTGAACCGGGCTATCCGTCCATGCCACCCACCGAAGGCAACCTGAAAGTTTTGGCTACACTCAGTCAAATCAGTCAGGATTTGGGACAAGGTGAAGTTTTGGCATTTGATCCAGGAAGACGCGGTGCCGGAGACATTTCGTTCGTGGCAGACTACGTTGATGCATTAGACGGTTTGGGTGTGGAGGGCGATGGCGCGCACACTTTGAGCGAAACCATGGATTTGGCTACTTACAAAGACTTTATGAAACGCGCCGCTTTGTTGATTTACCGGTTGATAAACGAAAAATAGGGTTTAAGTTTTATTTTAAACCACCTTATGCATAAATCCGCATGACAAAAAGCACAAATCAAATTTTAGCCGTAATCGTGTTTGCTCAGTTTTGTTGTACTTCCCTGTGGTTCGCCGGAAATGGTGTGATGAATGACCTTTCAAAAGCCTTCCATCTCAATTCGGATGCTTTGGCAAACTTGACATCGGCGGTTCAGTTCGGTTTTATCATCGGCACCTTGGTCTTTGCCCTGCTCACCCTTGCTGACCGATTTTCTCCCTCGCGTGTGTTTTTTTTCAGCGCCATAGCCGGAAGTGTTTTCAATCTCGGTATTATTTTGGAAAACAACAGCTTAACGCTTTTGATGTCGTTCCGATTTCTAACCGGATTTTCTTTGGCGGGTATTTATCCGGTCGGGATGAAAATTGCCGCCGATTATTACCAAAAAGGATTGGGCAAATCACTGGGATTTTTGGTAGGAGCCTTGGTTATCGGGACGGCCTTTCCGCATCTACTCAGAGGTATGACGGACTCCTTACCGTGGCGATTGGTGTTGATATCTACCTCCGGCATAGCGGCTGTCGGTGGTTTTTTGATGCTGATGATGGTGCCGGACGGACCTTATCGAAAGCCCGGCCAAAAACCTGATCTTAAAGCTTTTTTTAAAGTTTTCAGAAACATCGATTTCAGATCCGCAGCATTTGGCTACTTTGGGCACATGTGGGAATTGTACGCTTTTTGGTCGTTTGTCCCGCTGATGCTAACAACTAACCTCAATCGGCATCCTGAAACGCAATTGAACATTCCTTTGCTCTCCTTCTTAATCATCGCTTTAGGCGGTCCGGCCTGCGTGTTGGGTGGATTTATATCCGAAAAATTCGGTACTAAAAAAACCGCTGTGACAGCCTTGGGCATTTCCTGTTGTTGTTGTCTGATTTCTCCGCTCATCTTTTATTTGGATTCGGAGATATTGCTGGTCGGATTTCTGATTTTTTGGAGCCTGTTTGTCATCGCCGATTCACCTTTGTTCTCAACACTTGTGGCAGAAAACGCATCTGCGGAAATCAAAGGAACGGCACTCACCATCACCAACAGCATCGGTTTTGCAATAACGATTGTCAGTATTCAGCTTCTCAGCATGCTAAAAGATTCTTTTGATGAAACCTATATCTACACCGTTTTATCCATCGGTCCAGTCATCGGTCTTTTGGCTCTTTATCAAAAGAAATCGAAACTGAACTAAACTGATGAATATAGTCAGCTATTT
>PHDQ01000221.1 GCA_002841025.1 Bacteroidetes bacterium HGW-Bacteroidetes-13
ATGGGTGTTTACAAAACCATCACATTGGCTGTTGAGGAAATCATTTTCAAGGAAAAGAAAAGCAAATTTATCGGCTACGCATATCCGGTTGAAGACGATGCGGCAGTCAAATTGCTTATCGAGAACCTCCGAAAAGTGCATCCGCATGCGCGGCATTTTTGCTTTGCTTACAGAATCGGCATCGACGGAGAAAACTACCGAGCTTTCGATGATGGCGAACCCAACAACAGCGCAGGCACGCCTATTTACGGACAGATTTTGTCACTCGGGCTCACCAATATCCTGGTAGTCGTTGTGCGCTATTTTGGCGGCGTGAAGCTGGGCGTCGGCGGGTTGGTTTCGGCCTACAAAATTTCCGCCCAATTGACCCTTGAGCAGGCAGTCATCATCGAAAAAGAGCCAAGCTGTAACTACAAAATCAACTGCGGATACAAAGATTTAAGCCAGACTCAAAAGATTTTAAAAAATGTCCATGCGGAAATATTGCAGATAGAAACAGCGATGGATTGCAAATTAGAAATTAAGATACCCGAATCGGAGGAACAAAGGTTTTTGGCATTCTTCGAAGCGTTGTATGAAGTCAGCTTTGTTAAAGAATAGCTTTGAGTTGCTGTTTTTTGGTCAGATTTAAATAATTAAAATAAGCCAATTATTACGTCATGTTAATTTTTTGGCGACCGCTTCCGGGCGATATTTTTTGGTGAATTTTAGAAACGCATCAAACGGGAGTTTATTTTTATACGTTATCTGGTTGTAGATAAGCCACATTTGTTCTTCGTGTTTTTTGGAATGATTGCTAAAGATTGCCTCTTGATACAGCTTATCGGCCAATTTGTCTTTGCCTTCGTGTTGAGCTAAAAAAGCATGTGCCAACAGCCCATCGAATGTGGACATTTGCATCAACACCTGAGCGAGTTTATAAGCCTTCTTTTTGTTACCGCCAAGAATTCCCGGAACTTCACAATGATAAGAAATCAATGCCCAATAAGCACCCAGATGATGGGAATCTAATTGAATACTTTTCTCAAAAGCTTTTCGCATATTTCCCAAATAAGACAGCGAATCCCACCTGCTGACACTCAACGCCTTCATTCCCAAAGCACCACCATATTTATACTGAAAATCTGCGTTATTGGGATTTAAACGAACTAGTTTTTCAAAAAAAATTATGGCTTCGTCCCAGTTTTTTTGGGCAATGGCAATATCACCTGCCAGTTCGAGGGCTTCTAAATCTGAAGGATGGTCAGACAGAAAATTATGAATGATGATTTTTGCTTCATCAAAAAGATTGTTTTGATACAAAATATTTGCTCTTTCTTTGATTGTATTGGCCTGAACTCCAAATACCATCAAACAAATAACACAGCGTATTGCATTCATCAGAAGTTAGTTTTGTTCAAAAATATTATAAATAAATTAAACAAAACTAAATTTTAACAAATGATTGCGTTCTCATCCAAAAAATCAAATATCTAATTGGATATTGAATTGATTGTTTTTTCCAAAAATTGATTGTACCGATTGATTACACCTGATAGTTTATCGATTTGTTCGGCTGTTTCATTCCAATCGTTTTGTTCGATGGCCTCCCTAACCCCCGGCAAAGTTTTCACCCCGTAACCCGTGTAAAAACCCGGTGCATAAATAAAATGCTTAAACCACGGTCGGCGGGGAAGTCCGTCAGCATTTGTCAAAAAAGTTTCAGATTTCTTTAGAAGCAGATTGACTTCTTCCAGCTGATTTTTATTTAACAGATTGGCATTTAGTTTTTCTTGCAATTGAGCCGATAGTTTTTTCAATTGTGCAACGGCATTTTGCAGCGGTGCAAAATTGACAAAAGGGACTGTAGCTTTTCGCTTCGGTTGGTATTTTTGTTTGAAACGGTCTTGGGTAAGATCATAGACTTTGGCATCGATTAGTGCATTTTCTTGATTCACTTTTGTGCGAAGCTTTTCGGGAAGTTGAACAAGATCTTCGGCGTATTCAGAAACAGTTTTTGCAAATCGATTAAATTCAAAAGGCAACAAATCGGCATTTGCTAAACGGAGCGTTGCCCGCCCTGCGGTTTGAGCCAAGGCAATTCCAAAATCGAATCCCGGATCTTTGAATCGGGTGTATAAATCATACGAATCATAAATGGAATGATACTCACCTCCATCGTCTTCGCCGTCATATCCCAAATTGAGTGCGGGAATGCCCAAGTGCTGAATGAAAGGTGTGTAATCTGAGCCCGAACCCAAGGCATACAAGCGAAAACCTTTGTAATTTTCGGCTCCATTTTGACGAATTTCAAGTGCTTTTTTCCGATCTTTTACCGAAACTTTGGTCTGTGGATCAATGACATCTTCAGCAACGCCATCCATCATGGCTTCGAGCGAATGTGAGCCACCCGCTGAAAGATAACCCCTTCCATTTCCGTCCGTGTTTATGTAAGCAACCGCATATTTGCTAAGTTCATCGGCATGGTCTTCTACCCATTCTGTTGAACCCAATAAGCCCGGTTCTTCGGCATCCCAAGCGCAATAAACGAGGGTCCTTTTCGGTTTCCATCCCGTTTTTGCGAGTTCACTTACCGAACGTGCTTCTTCCATCAAGGCAACCATCCCGCTGATTGGGTCGGCAGCTCCGTTAACCCATGCATCGTGGTGATTTCCTCTCAAAACCCACTCATCTGGATATTCACTTCCTTTCATTTTGGCGATGACGTTGTAAATGGGTTTGATGTCCCAATTGAATGCCAATTTCAAATGTACTTTGGCAGGTCCAGGGCCGATGTGATAGGTTATAGGTAAGGCTCCTTTCCACGAATCGGGAACTTCAGCACCTTCCAATGCTTCCAACAAAGGTTTTGCATCTTGGTATGAAATAGGCAAAACTGGGATTTTGGTCAGTGTAGGAGCGTTATTTCTGTCGATTCGTTTGGCATCTTTGGTGGCTCCGTAACCTGGTGTAAGTGGGTCACCCGGATAGAGCGGCATGTCCAAAACCGAACCGCGCTGCACCCCATTTTCTCTTCGAAAAGGACCTTTCGGATACACATCTCCTTGGTAATAACCGTCGTCTTTAGGGTCTGAATAAATAATGCAACCGATGGCACCTTTTTCGGCGGCTAATTTTGGTTTGATGCCTCGCCACGAACCGTAATATTTGGCAATGACGATTTTTCCTTTGACATCAATCCCCATTTTTTCTAATTCTTCGTAATCTGCCGGTACACCATAGTTGACAAAAACCAATTCGGCAGTTACATCGCCATCTATGGAGAAGGCATTGTAGGTAGGAAGTTGCTCGCTTTTTTGACCTGAAGTTGCATCTTCTTTGAGTGTGGGTTCTTGAAGTATAGCCTTGTATTGTTTGGGTGAAGTCATTTCCAACAATCTAACTTTGGGTGTTGGAAAAAGGACATGATAGATGTCGATGGTAGTTTCATATCCCCAAGAGCGGAAGAGCTCGGCCATATATTCCGCATTTTCTTTATCGTAAGGCGAGCCTACATGATGTGGATGAGCGGAAAGTTTTTTCATCCAAACAGCTAAGTTTTGCGCATCGAGATTGCTGTCAAAGTTTTTTTCGAGTACGCGCTGGGAGGCAGTGTTTTCGTTTTTAAAACCCAAGAGAGATTGTTGGGCGGAAATTGACTGAGAAAAAATTAAAAAATTTAAAGCAATGAAACGTAATAGATGAGTTTTCATAAATGTGAATTTTAAGATTACTAAAGTAAGATTTTAAATTGAACTTTTTTAGAGATGTGTTAATTCAGCCCTATTCGTGCAATTCCAGTTAATTAAGGATTTAATATATGGTAAAACATTAAAAATTTATCACCCAAACCACCCGACTCAATAGCTTTATTATGTATTTTTGACAAGTCAATATTTGCGAGAATTTCCGAATTCAGAAACCTAAAATCCAATTATGAACGACATCCGTAACGACTGGACAAAATCAGAAATCATCGACCTCTACCAACTGCCTTTGATGGATTTGTTATACA
>PHDQ01000222.1 GCA_002841025.1 Bacteroidetes bacterium HGW-Bacteroidetes-13
CCTTTTTCAATCATTCGACCTATTGCAGCATCTTCATTTCCTTCATCTAATTTTCTTACAATTACAGATTTGTACCGTTTAGATAAATCTCTTGCTATCTCCAACAGATCTGCTCCGGTTTTGGTCTTATCGTCTAACTCAATTGAATATTTCATGTGTTTCTGTCTTTTTAGTCAACGGTTTGCCTGCTATAAATATGTGCTTAGTCAAAAGTACAAAACCCATCGATTCTGAAAAAATAAAACCCCTAAAACCATTGTTTTTAGACAAAAAATAATACCTTTGCACCTCGATTACGAAAATCGATACATAAAAATTATTAACTTTATAATGTTGGCATGTATTTAAATACAGAAAAAAAACAAGAAATTTTTGCCAAGTACGGCAAATCCGCGACTGACACCGGAACCTCTGAGGGTCAAATCGCATTGTTCACCCACCGAATCAACCACCTAACTGAACATCTCAAACGAAACAAAAAAGATTTCAACACCGAGCGTTCATTGGTTAGACTCGTTGGTAAAAGAAGAAGTTTATTGGATTATTTAAACAAAAATCACATAGACCGATACCGTATCATTATTCAAGAATTGGGTATCAGAAAATAAATTCAGAGAGGCTTCGGCCTCTTTGTTTCTTAAAAGCTTGCATTGTTTTTCATTGGGATACGACAACAACACAACAACACATTGTAGTATAAACTTGAAAAATAAATGTATGATTCCAGAAGTCAAAAAAGAGATTATTGATCTCGGAGATGGCAGAACCATTTCTATTGAAACAGGCAAATTAGCCAAACAAGCCGACGGCGCAGTAGTCGTCCGCATGGGCAACGCCCTTTTGTTGGCAACCGTAGTATCGGCTAGAACTGCCAGTCCCGGTATTGATTTTCTTCCCCTAACCCTCGATTACAGAGAAAAATTTGCATCGGCAGGTCGCTTCCCAGGAGGTTTCTTCAAGCGTGAAGCACGTCCGAGCGACAACGAAGTTCTCACCATGAGACTTGTTGACCGCGTACTCCGTCCGCTATTCCCGAAAGATTATCACGCCGAAACCCAGGTGATGATTCAACTCATGTCGCATGACGAAAATGTGATGCCCGATGCATTGGCCGGTTTGGCTGCATCTGCCTGTATCGCCATTTCGGATCTTCCCTTCGAATACCCGATTTCAGAAGTTCGTGTCGGTCGCATCAACGGTCAGTTCGTCATCAACCCAAGCAAAGCCCAACTCAAAGAATCTGACATCGACATGATCATCGGTGCTTCGATGGATTCGGTTGCCATGGTGGAAGGCGAAATGCACGAAATATCTGAGATTGAAATGGCTGATGCCATCAAGTTCGCACACGAAGCCATCAAAGTTCAAATTGAAGCGCAACTCCGATTGGTAGAGAAAGTCGGCAAAAAAGCAACCCGCGAATACGAACAAGAAAAAGAAGACGAATCGATTGCCAAAAAGGTAAAAGATTTTGCTTACGACAAATGTTACGCCATCGCCAAAGAAGATACTTCCAAACAAGAACGCAGCGAGAAATTTGCCGAAGTCAAAGAAGAGGTGAAGGCACTTTTCACCGAAGAAGAATTAGCTGAAAACGGCGATTTGGTGAGCAAATACTTTTCAAAAGCCCAAAAAGAAGCCGTCAGAAATCTAATTTTAGACGAAGGCATTCGCTTGGACGGCAGAAAACCCAACCAAATTAGACCCATCTGGTGCGAGGTTGATTACTTGCCTTCAACCCATGGTTCGGCTATCTTCACCCGTGGCGAAACTCAGGTACTTTCGACCGTTACGCTCGGAACATCCAGAGAAGCCAACATAATCGATCTTCCAACCGATCAAGGCGAAGAAAATTTCTATTTACACTACAATTTTCCTCCCTTCTCTACCGGCGAAGCAAAACCGCTACGCGGAACTTCCAGAAGAGAAATCGGGCACGGAAACTTGGCGCAACGCGCACTTAAAAACATGATTCCTGCCGACTGTCCGTACACCGTCCGCATCGTGTCTGAAGTATTGGAATCCAACGGCTCGTCTTCCATGGCAACGGTTTGTTCCGGTACGATGGCCTTGATGGACGCAGGTATCCAAATGAAAAAACCGGTATCAGGTATCGCCATGGGACTCATCAGTGAAGGTGATAAATTCGCCGTGCTTTCGGATATTTTGGGAGATGAAGATCACTTGGGAGACATGGACTTTAAAGTCACCGGAACCGCCGATGGAATCACTGCTTGCCAGATGGACATCAAAATCAAAGGATTGTCTTACGAGATTTTGGTAAAAGCACTCAACCAAGCACGTGAAGGTCGTTTGCATATTTTGAATTTGCTGACCGAAGCCATTGCTAAACCAAATGCTGAAGTAAAAGCACACTCACCAAAAATCATCACCAGAACGATCCCTGGAAGCTTTATCGGTGCCTTGATTGGACCGGGCGGAAAAGTAATTCAAGAATTGCAAAAAGCCACCGGCACGACGATTGTCATCAATGAAGTGAACGAACAAGGTGTTGTTGAAATTTTAGGCACCAACCAAGACGGTATCGATGCAGTTTTGGCTAAAATCGATTCTTTGATGTTCAAACCGGAAATCGGCGAATCGTATGAAGTGAAAGTAATCAAAATGCTCGATTTCGGCGCTGTTGTAGAATACACGCAAGCACCGGGCAACGAAGTATTGCTTCACGTATCCGAATTGGCTTGGGAACGAACCGAAAACGTCAGCGACGTGGTCAACTTAGGCGATGTCATTCAGGTTAAATTCCTCGGTATCGATCCGAAAACCAGAAAAACAAAGGTTTCGAGAAAAGCTTTGCTTCCACGACCGGCTCGTGAAGACAGACCCTATCGCCCGCAACCTAAAGAATAATCCATTGATTTTCTGAATACTATTAAAAAGTCGCTTTTACAGCGGCTTTTTTTGTGTCAATATTTTTGCTATTTTTGAAATAAAAACAACAACCATGAAAATATTTTCCATCCTTTTTACCCTCCTCTTGTTGATGGGATGCAAAAATCAAGAAACCCAAAATGAAACCATCGTTGACGAACACGCCAATCACATGGCCATGTCGATGCACGAGGCAAACGAATTTGAAACTAAACTATCCAACTCGCCTCGACACCAAGAGTGGGTAACTTTGGAAGTGAATGGCCGTACCCTTCACAGTTTTGTGGTCTATCCGGAATCTTCCAAAAACACGCCCGCAGTGATTGTCATCCATGAAAATCGCGGATTGAATGATTGGGCAAGAAGTTTTGCCGATGAACTCGCCGCCAAAGGATATTTGGTCATCGCACCCGATTTGTTGTCAAACGCCGTTCCGGGAATAGAAAGAACGACTGATTTTCCAAATACAGATGCAGCCAGAGATGCTTTGTACAAACTCGATCCGGACAAAATAACAGCGGATTTAAACGCGGTTTATGAATACATCAAAAAAGCACCGTCCTCAAACGGAAACGTATCGGTAGTCGGGTTTTGTTGGGGAGGTTCACAAAGTTTCAGGTATGCCACAAACAACCCAAACCTCGAAAAAGCATTTGTTTTTTACGGAACAGCACCTGAAAATGCGGATGATTTGAAAAAAATAAAAATTCCGGTTTACGGATTTTATGGCGGCAACGACAACCGTGTGAATGCTACCATCGAAAAAACTCAGGCGGTTATGAATGAAGCCGGACTCACTTATGAATACGAAATTTACGACGGCGCAGGCCACGCTTTTATGCGAAGTGGCGCAGCCTCCGATGGTGACGAAGCCAATAAAAAAGCCTATCAACAAGGTTTTGAAAGATTGTTGGGCTTGTTGGCCTCACCAAAGTAAGCTTCTCTCCTGCGCTATCCAATGGAGAAAATATAAAAACTTGGCATTAGAAAATACGTAACTATTCAGCTATTCAAATGAATTTCGTTTTAACCGTCACTTCGCGTGGTTTTTAATAGTAA
>PHDQ01000013.1 GCA_002841025.1 Bacteroidetes bacterium HGW-Bacteroidetes-13
CCGGAATACGTTTCTGCAAATTTGGGAATAAAGTGAATCTCTTTGGGTGTTTGAAAGTTGCTGAGCGGTTCAAAAATGTTTTTGTCAATTTCAAAAGGCGCACCTTCGATGATCAACACTACTTTTTCGCCCAATCGTTCGTCCGGTAGGCCTGCGATAAAGAATCGGCGGTTGATCTTTGCGTCAATCAGCGAAGCGATTTGCTCCGGGAAAATCTTGACACCGCCGCTGTTAATCACATTGTCTCGTCTGCCCAACCAGTCAAATTCGGTGTCTGAAACCAGCCTAACCACATCGTTTCCGGTGAGTTCTTCCCCCAACCAAGGTGCGCGAACGTGCAGACAATCATTTTCGTCAGTTCTGATTTCCACGCCGGGTAAAGTCCTGAAATAGATGTCGTTGCGCAAGTCTTTTGCCGCAAAATGCGTTATTGATTCAGTCATCCCAAAGGTTTCGTAGATGTTCGAATCGATGGCTTTGAGTTTTTCTTTGAGTTTGTCTGATATTTTAGCACCGCCCACCAACAGGGTCTTGATGCGATGCAAATCTTTGAGTGAAGTTTCGGCTTGCAACGGAACCATGGCACAGAAGTCATAGTTTCGCTCATCATAAGCCAATGGCGCAGATGACGGCTCGACGATATACAAATCAAGTCCCAAAATAAAAGCGCGCACCAACATCATCTTCCCGGCAATGTATTCTGCTGAAACACACATCAAAGCCGAATCGCCAACCGTGATGTTGAAAAAATCGCCGGTTGCCAGCGCACTTTCCACCATACTTTGCTTAGAAAGCCGAATGTATTTGGGCGCGCCCGTTGAGCCGGATGTTTTGGCTTCGATGTAGTCGTTGTCGTCCATCCAGTCCATCAAAAACCGGCCGATGGTCCATTCATAAGGTTCTCCTTCTTTTACAAAACTATATGCGACCTGCAACAGTCCATCTCTGTCAAAGTGAAATCCGTTTAGCTGAAATCTGTTGTGGATGTTGTGCGATTGTATTTCCATGGGAGTGTTTTTCTTTTTTTCACAAATTTAGAGAATGTTTATAAGCAATCGCATAAACTTTTTGTTAATCCTGTTCCAAATATCAAGAAAAAATGTTTTTTCGTTTTATTTATGAGAATCAAATTCAGTTCGGCTTACTTCTTTTTCAAATCAACCCTGACATTCTTTCATTTTGAAAAGAAGCGTTTGATTGATTATGACTCCAAAAACACCAAGCAACCCGATTTTAGACTTTTTCTTTGTGGATTTTGTGAAATACTTTGTGAAACCCTGTCTGCCGTCAGGCAGGTTTGTGCAACAGCTCTCTCAAAATGAGTGTGTTTTCGATGTTTATTTTTGAAGCAAAAGCGAACTAAAAATTTATTTTGAAAATCAAAAATGCAACAGAATAAATTAACACAACAATAATCTTTCATTGAATTGCTAAACTTTTATCTTTGTCGGGTAAATTTCTATACGGCATGACCAAAAAAAGCAGCACTTTGCAAAACATCGTTTTTGGAGACTCGGGGTTTAAGCAGTTGTCTAAATGGATAAGCGAAAAAGCACCTTCCAAAATCTTTATTTTGGTTGACGACATTACCCACGATTTGTGCCTGCCCCATTTTTTAGCCAATCTGCAAACAGAAGCCGAATTTGAAATCATCGAAATAGAAACCGGCGAAGAAAACAAAACCATCGAAACCAGCACCGGCGTTTGGGAAGCACTTTCCGAACTGGGCGGTGATCGAAAAAGTCTGCTCATCAATTTGGGCGGCGGCGTCATCACCGATTTAGGCGGATTTGTGGCGTGTACTTTCAAAAGAGGTATCGATTTTGTTCAAGTCCCAACAACCTTATTGGCGATGGTGGACGCAGCTATCGGTGGCAAAAACGGAGTCGATTTGGGTTTTCTCAAAAATCAAGTCGGATTGATTCATCAACCGAATTTGATCTTGATAGAACCTGATTTTTTAGAAACTTTGCCCGACAATCAATTGCGAAGCGGTTTTGCAGAAATGCTCAAACACGGACTCATCCAAAGTGAAAAATATTGGAACGAACTCGCCGCACTCAAGTCTATCGACGCATCCTCGGTTAAAAAATTCATCAAAGAGTCGATAACCATCAAGTCAACTGTTGTTGATGAAGACCCGAACGAGGGCGGTCTCCGCAAAATATTAAACTTCGGACACACCTTGGGCCATGCCATCGAAACACACTTTTTGACGCAGTCAGACAAACAATCACTCTTGCACGGTGAAGCCATTGCCATCGGCATGATATTGGAAGCCAAACTTTCGCAATATCTCACCGGATTTCCTGAATCGGATTTTATGAAAGTTTCCAAAGTTATAAATGAAATATACAAACCGGTTCGTTTTTCCAACGAAGACCTTGTCAGCATCCTTTCTTTGCTCAAGCACGATAAGAAAAACAGCCATGGGAACATACAATTTGTTCTTTTAGAAAAAATCGGCCAGGCAGTCATCGATGTTAAGATAGATAACAAATTGATTATCAATGCTTTTAACTCGATTTTGTAAATTGAAAAAAAAATCAGTTTCTTATTGAAAAATAAGTATTTTTCACTTTCATTTGCACTCGATTTTTAGAGATATCAGACCGCGATTGCCAAACAGCAATTCGATGGTGAAAGCTAAAGGTTCAATGATTTATTTAAATAAATTTAAACCAAAATTGTAGTTATTTTTATTTGCTAAATTTTTTTAATGAAGACGAAGTACATAGACCTCATCGACCAAACTTATTTCTTTCCCCAAGAAGAGTTTACCCTTGAAAACAACTGTTTGAATTTTCACGGAATAGACCTGATGAATTTGGTAGAAACCTATGGAGCACCTCTGAAGTTTACGTATTTACCGCAGATTTCTAAAAACATCAACAAAGCAAAAAACTGGTTTCAAAACGCCATCAAGAAAAACGATTACGATGCCGATTACCACTATTGCTATTGTACCAAAAGCTCGCATTTTGAGTTTGTGATGAATGAAGTTGTCAAAAACAATGTACACATAGAAACCTCTTCTGCTTTTGATTTGGACATCGTCGAGTCTTTGCTCAAAAGAAAAAAACTAAACGACGATGCCTATGTGCTTTGCAATGGATTCAAACGCGATCAATACATTCAAAACATTGCGCGACTCATCAACGGAGGTCATAAAAATTGCATTCCGATTATCGATAATTACGAGGAGTTGGATCTGTTGGATGAGGTTGTGGAAAAACCCTTTCAGATAGGTATTCGGATTGCTTCGGAAGAAGAACCCAAATTTGAGTTTTACACCAGTCGATTGGGAATCGGATACCGCAACATCGTTCCGTTTTACCTGAGAGAAGTCAAAGACAACGAGAAAGTAGAGCTTAAAATGCTGCACTTTTTCATCAATACCGGCATCAAAGACAACGCCTATTATTGGAATGAGTTGAACAAATGTTTGAAAGTCTATGTCAGACTCCGAAAAGAATGTCCTACACTCGACAGCTTGAACATCGGAGGCGGTTTTCCCATCAAAAATTCTTTGGCCTTTGAGTTTGATTACCAATACATGGCCGATGAAATTCTCAACCAGGTGAAATTAGCCTGCGAAGATGCTGAAGTTCCCGTTCCACATATTTTTACCGAATTTGGTTCGTTTACCGTGGGCGAAAGTGCCGGGGCTATTTACCAGATTTTATACCAAAAACAACAAAACGATCGGGAAAAATGGAACATGATCAATTCATCATTTATTACCACACTTCCCGACACCTGGGCGATCAACAAGCGCTTTGTGATGCTTGCTGTCAACCGTTGGAATGAAGAATATGAGCGCGTTTTGTTGGGCGGACTAACTTGCGACAGCGACGATTATTACAATTCTGAGCAAAATATGAACGCCATCTACTTGCCCAGATTCCGAAAAGACAAACCGCTTTTTATTGGATTCTTTAACACCGGAGCCTATCAAGAAACCATCGGCGGATTCGGTGGACTGCAACACTGCCTGATTCCGCAGCCCAAACACATATTGATTGATAAAGACGACGAAGGAAACTTTACAACCAAAGTTTTTTCAGAAGAACAAAAATCAGAAGATTTAATGAAAATTTTAGGATATTAGTACCCAAAACCAAACTTGATGAAACCCGCATGATTAAGATATTTATTAAACACAAACGAGAATTTATATTTTAATCGTCAAAGGTTGCATCGGACTATTGAAAAACCTACCTGCCAGCCGGCAGGCAAATTATATACAAATGAAAGGACCTATTTCCAATTTTATAGAAAAATATTATCTGCATTTCAACTCGGCAGCCTTGGTAGATGCCGCAAAAGGCTATGAAAAACAACTCAACGACGGCTCCAAAATGCTGGTTTCCTTGGCAGGAGCCATGAGTACAGCTGAATTGGGAAAAATATTTGCTGAGATTATTCGCAAAGACAAGGTGCACATTATTTCTTGTACCGGAGCAAACCTCGAAGAAGATTTGATGAATCTGGTGGCGCATTCGCACTACAAACGTGTGCCAAACTACCGCGATTTGACACCGCAGGAAGAATGGGACTTGCTCGAAAAAGGACTCAACCGAGTCACCGATACCTGCATACCCGAAGAGGAAGCATTTAGAAGATTGCAAAAACACATCTACAAAATATGGAAGGATGCCGAAGACAATGGCGAACGCTATTTTCCGCATGAATTTATGTACAAACTCCTGCTTTCAGGCGTTTTGGAACAATATTATGAAATAGACATCAAAAACAGTTGGATGTTTGCTGCCGCACAGAAAAACCTGCCCATTGTAGTGCCGGGCTGGGAAGACAGCACCATGGGAAATATTTTTGCGTCCTATGTCATCAAAGGTGAACTCAAAGCATCTACGATGAAATCAGGGATCGAATACATGGGATTTTTGGCCGATTGGTACACCAAAAATTCCGAGAACGGAATCGGATTTTTTCAAATAGGAGGCGGTATTGCAGGTGATTTTCCAATCTGTGTAGTACCGATGCTCTATCAAGATTTGGAGAAAACTGACACCCCTTTTTGGAGCTATTTTTGCCAGATATCCGATTCGACCACCAGTTATGGCTCCTATTCGGGTGCTGTTCCCAACGAAAAAATCACCTGGGGTAAGTTGGGAATTGAAACCCCGAAATTTATCATCGAGTCGGATGCCACGATAGTTGCACCCCTTATTTTTGCATATTTATTAGATTTATAAACCTTATTTAGCCAACTTTATGAAACGCTTAATCGTTGACTATAAAAAACTTACACCCGAAATACTGGCACTACTGGTAGAAAAATACCCGGACGGCTACAGTGATCGCGACATCATCGTTTTCAAAAATGCCAAAAACGAAACGATTGAAGCCGTTGAGGTGAGAAATGATGACACCATCTATTTGGTAAAGGTCAGTACCCGATTGGCTACACGCATGGAAAATTACGATGAAGACGATGTTTTTGAGGACTATTTGGACGATGTAGTTGCACCAATCAAAGATTTGGATATGTCTGATGAAGACGATGACGATGACGACGACGACGATGATTCTGTGGTAGGTAAGGAACCAGATGTGTTTTCAAAAGGAGGAAATGACGATGATGATGATGATCTTGAAGAAGAGGAAGAAGAAGAAGAAGAGGAAGACGATGATATTTAAAAATGTAATTTTTAAATGATATTTATAAACCGGCAGTATGTCCGGTTTTTTTGTTTTGATACGTGAATCAAAATCCATTAACTTTGACAGATGGAATTAAAATTAACACAGACATTCACGGGAATCTTTGAATCCGATTTATTGAAAGAAATCGATAAGCATGCAAAATTAGTTCAATTTTCTGAAGGTGATATCATCATCGATATCGACCAGCGAGTCACACAAATGCCGTTGCTAATTGATGGAGTCATCAAAATACTTCGGGAAGACGAAAACGGGGATGAACTCCTGTTGTACTACCTCGAAAGTGGCGACACTTGTGCCATGTCTATGAATTGCTGTATGGGTAACAGCAAAAGTGAAATCAGAGCGACCGCAGAAACGGAAGGAAAGTTATTGCTCATTCCCATAGAGAAAATGGAACTTTGGCTGGGACAATTCGGAAGTTGGCGAAGGTTTGTTTTTGACAGCTACAACATCCGTTTGCACGAAATGTTGGAGGCCATCGACAATTTAGCCTTTATGAATTTGGAGGAAAGAATTTTAAGACATTTGATTGACAAGGCAAAAGTGACCCAAACATTGGAGCTAAAATCAACACACTACGACATTGCAAACGAATTGCATACTTCACGCGTGGTGGTCTCTCGATTATTGAAAGCTTTGGAAAAGCAGGGAAAAATAAAATTGTATCGCAACCGAATTGAAGTAAAAGAAATTTAACCAAGGTTTTGTCAATAAATTGTTATCATTTCGTCTAAAATTTGGTAAAACAAAAATCTCATGAAATCTTTACTATTTACTTTCGTTCTGTTTATCGGTTACTCTTCTGTTGCGCAAATTCAATTACTTGGTGTTGTTGATTTTAAAAAAATTGAAGGCAATAAAAATGTACTCATCGTAGATGTTCGCACGCCGTATGAATACAATTCCGGTCATATTCAAGGTGCCATCAACATCGATTATTACGCGACTGATTTCAAAACGCAACTCAGCAAATTAGATCATACGCTCCCAATCTACATCTACTGTCATTCCGGCGTACGAAGTGCAAAAGCAGCACATACCTTAAAGGACTTGAATTTCATGAAAATATATGACCTCGATGGAGGAATTGTCGCTTGGAAAAAAGCGGGTTATAGAACCGTTAAGTAGATTTTATAGACAAAGGATTTTTTTTTTAAAAACGCATGCGTATTTAATAGAAATTGTTTAGTTTTGCAACTCGAAAAAAAGAAATACATCATGAAAAAGGGAATACATCCGGAAAATTACAGATTGGTTGCGTTTAAAGACATGTCTAACGAAGATATTTTTATCACCAAATCTACCGTTGAAACGCGGGAGGAAGTCGAATTCGAAGGTGCTACTTATCCTTTGGTTAAATTAGAAATTTCAAGAACTTCACATCCATACTATACCGGTAAAGCCAAATTGGTTGACACGGCTGGTAGAATTGACAAGTTCAAAACTAAATATTCAAAATTCAGCAAATAATTTTTTGACTGAATTTTTAAGCATAAAAAAAAACCTATACGTTGTGTAGGTTTTTTTTTGTTGACATATAGGGGTATATCAAGAAACTCGCTTGATGTGCGCACCAATGGCTCGCAACCTCCCGTCAATATCTTCATATCCTCTATCTATTTGTTCGATGTTGTGAATGGTGCTGGTACCTTTTGCAGACAAAGCAGCAATTAGCAATGCTACTCCAGCTCTGATGTCTGGTGATGACATGGTGGTAGCCTTTAGTTGAGATTCAAAGTTATGACCAATCACAGTGGCTCTGTGCGGATCACACAAGATGATTTTCGCTCCCATATCGATTAATTTATCGACAAAGAATAGGCGGCTTTCAAACATTTTTTGATGTACCAACAAACTGCCTTTGGCTTGGGTGGCTACAACCAAGATGATGCTGAGTAAATCGGGTGTGAATCCAGGCCAAGGTGCGTCAGAAATGGTCAAAATGGAGCCGTCTATATAATTCTGAATTTTGTACCGCTTTTGGATAGGAATGTGAATGTCATCGCCAACTTTTTCCAATTCAATTCCCAATTTTCGAAACGTATTGGGTATCAATCCAAGGTTTTCCCAACTCACCTCTTTGATGGTAATTTCGCTTCTTGTCATGGCGGCAAGACCTATCCAACTCCCAATTTCAATCATGTCGGGTAGCAGTCGATGTCTGCAACCGTTCAATTTTTCAACACCTTCGATTGTGAGTAGATTTGAGCCTACGCCTGATATTTTTGCGCCCATGTTGTTGAGCATTTTACACAACTGCTGAAGATAAGGTTCGCATGCAGCGTTGTAAATCGTGGTTGTTCCTTTGGCTAAGACCGCAGCCATCAATATGTTTGCAGTTCCCGTCACCGAAGCTTCATCAAGCAGCATGTCGGTTCCTTTTAGTTTTTTGGCTTCCACACCATAGAAATGTTCTTCTTTGTTGTATCGAAAGGAAGCCCCAAGCTTTATAAATCCCTCAAAATGAGTATCTAACCTTCTTCTGCCTATCTTATCGCCACCCGGCTTTGGTATATAGCCTTTGCCAAAACGCGACAAAAGCGGACCTACAATCATGATAGAACCCCGCAACGAACTTCCCTCTTTTCTAAATTGCTCGGAATGAAGGTATTCTACATTTACATTGTCTGCCTTAAAGGTATAGGTGCCTTTTTCGATTTTAGAAACTTTAACCCCGAGATTTTGAAGCAATACAATCAGTTTATTTACATCAATAATATCGGGTATGTTGCTGACGGTGACGGTGTCGGAGGTCAGTAAAGTAGCACATAAAATTTGAAGTGCCTCATTTTTTGCACCCTGTGGTGTGATGGAGCCCGAAAGCTGATGCCCGCCTTCTATGACGAATGTTCCCATAAAAGTTTAATATCTGGATTTCTTTATTTTGCCGGTGTGAAATTTTTTCTTTGGGGCGTTTTTGGTAACATCCATTGGAAATTTTTTGGTCAATCGAATGAGTTCGTTGGTGTCGGTCAGTGTTTCACCTTTGTCTGTCAAATCAATTTTTCCGCCGGAAATGTCTTTGAGATGTTCAAAAATAACTTGGTCATCTACCGTGTCTTTGTTCCAACTTAAAAAAGATTTTTTCATCTGTGTGGCAATGCTCAGCGCGATGGCTTCTTTGATTGGACCTTCTTCCCAAGTGTTGACAACTTTAATCATCGCTTGAATGTTGTTGCCGTAAAAACGATATTTATTGTATGTTTTGGGATAGGTGAGTGGTTCCGGCTTTTCTGCCAACAGCTCCGGTGAAGGTTTTGGAAACGGAGAATCTACGTCCAATTTGAAATCTGAAATGATAAAAAGCTGATCCCAAAGTTTGTGCTGAAAGTCGGGAACGTCGCGTAAGTGCGGGTTGAGATTTCCCATCACGCCGATGATTGCTTTGGTAACTTTGTTGCGCTCCTCTCTGTTTTCTATGCTTACTGCAAAATCTACCATGTTTTGAATATGACGACCATACTCAGGAATAATCATTTGCGGTCTTTGGGTGTTGTATTCGAGTTGTAAGGACAAAATGGATGTTTTTAATGGTTATTTTTTGGCTAAGATACTATTTATGATTTGAATTTTAAATTCAACTGCATTCAGATAAGTGCCGATTATCAAAGCAATATGACCTCGCCGAGCGAAGCTACCAACTTGTATTTTTCGATAATTTTGTCGGCATTTTCCATGATCACATTCACGGAAATACTCGTGTAATTTCCTTTTTTTGAAACACGGGTGTCGATTACAGCACCCAAATTGTTGAAATAAGACTCGATTTTTTGAATCTTCGGTTGGTCAGTTTTCAAAATAAATTTGAACAGATATTTATTTGGCCAATCGGAAGTGTTTTCTAATTCAGTTTTTAATCTGTCATAGAAAGCTTCCGGCGATTCTTGCTCTTCCATTGTATGCTAAAGTGTTTCTATGTTGCAAAGATAATTAATCGTTTGAGATTGTGGTCTTTTTAAACAAATTTGTAATTTGTCTTAAGTTATATAAAAAGTTTAACTGTTGGTTAACGTTTAATCTATACACTGACGGCTATTTAAAAAAGAGATTGATCATTCAAATAATTGTAAATTTGATATTTAAACAACTTAAAACCTTAAAGTTATGGGTGTCATCCTTTTTTTGATTGCAATTTTATTGAGCGCAATCAGTCTGCCGATTGGGTTTGCATATTTTATTTTGAAATGCGTTTTTACATTTCAATTTAAAAAATTTGCCATTCGATTCAACCGATATTTTCTAAAATTGGCAATTTCCATCGATCAAATGGGCAATGTGGCCATGCAAGAAATCTTTAATGACACACTCATCAAAAACAGAGATTATCCCTTTGGCGATGAGGATGAAACCATCTCAAGTGTGATTGGAAAAAACTTCAAATTCGGAAATTTAACAGTTTTTGGCAAAGCACTGAATGCGATTTTGGATTTTTTAGACCCAAACCATTCGCTCAACTCGATTGAATACCTGATTGATTTAAAAAAAACTGAACAAAGCCAAGCCGTAAATGGCAAAACGCAAAAACCGGAATAGGGCAAACCGAAGAAACAAACGGTGTGGATAACCTATAAATCCAGCTACCAAACTTGCTGGCGAAAATGGCAAAGGAAGTAAAGCACCAACGATAATCAAAAAACCGCCCCACCGTCGCGTGTTGCGAATCGACTCAGCAAATCGGGTGTCCATTTTGGATTTTATACTTGGGATGGAAGCAATGCCGACTCCTTGCCAATAAGAAAGTACGCCGCCCAAATAGGACAATACGGCAAGAATAAACAACATTAAAAAAGGGTTTGATTGAAATTCAGCCCAAGCGATAAACAAATCGGGAGGTATGAGACCGAGTACAGATTCGGAAATAAAAAATATCAATAAAATTGTTTTTTCTGAAAAATTTTCAGTGATGAACGACAAACCTTCTTTCACGTCAAAAACATAGCGGTCAAAAAGAATTAAGGAAACAACAACACCCACGATAGGCCATATCGATTTCTTAATATTCTCATTTAAATATTTGTAAAACCCAGTGTATGAATAGTAATTGTGAAGCGATTTGAGGTTTCGCTTTTTGGGTTTTCTCGGATTAGTTTTCATGGGACTTCAACACATTCTTCATTCCCGCAAATTTACGGGTTGAAGGGTATAAGATAGTACAAGTTGTTAAATTATAACAAAACATTGGGTATTCTAAGACATTGCAAAATTAACCGACATCGTTAAGTGTGAAATAGTCTTTTAAAGTTGATTAGACACTTCATTTCAAAATCCAATAATCTATTTTTTAAAATCTATCAACGCTTCAACCGCCAATTCATATCCTTTGAGACCAAACCCCAAAATTACGCCGGCCGCATTGGGCGAAATGTACGATTGGTGTCGGAAACTTTCTCTGGAAAAAGTGTTTGAAATATGTACTTCCACCACCCGACAAGGAACCGCTTTGACTGCATCGCCAATCCCAACAGAAGTATGCGTGTAAGCTGCCGCATTCAGAATGATTCCTTGATGAGAAAAACCGAATTGCTGAATGGCATTAATCAATTCACCTTCAACATTTGACTGGAAATAATCAAAATGTATGTGCGGATACGCTGCTTTAATTTGTTTAAAATAGTCTTCAAATGTGGTACTTCCGTAAATTTCAGGTTCGCGTTTCCCCAATAAATTCAGATTAGGACCGTTGATGATAACAATGTTTAACTGGCTCATTTTTAAGAATAATTTGTTATTCGTTATTTGTTATTCGTTATTCGTTATATGTTATTCGTTATTCATAATTCATAATTCATAATTCATAATTCATAATTCATAATATTCTTTAAAGCACTAAATTTATCAAAAAAATAACCACAACCCTAAGGCAGTACAAAAATAGCCGATTAATCCATGAAATGGGAACAAGCACTTAAAGATTTCCAACATTATTTGACTCTCGAACGAAATCTTTCGAAACATTCCATTGTTAATTATAGTTTTGATGTTGAGAAATTGATGAAATATTTGGAAATCAATCAGGTTGAATCTACACCTGATAAGATAGACGCAGACACAATCAACGAATTTGTTTATCGTGTGTCCGCCGAGCTAAATCCGCGATCGCAAGCACGATTGATATCTGGGCTCAAAGGCTTTTTTGATTATTTGATTTTTGAAAATTACCGAACGGATAATCCATTGGAATGGGTCGAATCTCCCAAAATTGGCAGAAAACTACCGGATACACTTTCTGTGGACGAAATAGATCGGTTGATAGCCGCGATAGATATCAGCACCCACGAGGGTGGTCGCAACCGTGCCATTCTCGAAACCCTTTACGGTTGTGGGCTTCGCGTGTCTGAGCTTGTCAACCTCAAGCGTTCCGATTTGTTTTTAAAAGAAGAAATGCTAAAAGTTACCGGAAAAGGTAACAAACAAAGATGGGTTCCATTGGCGATACATACCTCCGGAATTATTCAATATTATTTGACTCATAATCGACCCAATTTCCCTGTCATTCCAGAATTTGAAGACGCACTTTTTCTCAACAGAAGGGGTAAAAAACTCAGTCGGGCGATGATTTTTACCATCATCAAGCAATTATCGGTTGCGATCGGGCTTCGCAAAACCATCAGTCCGCACACCATGCGCCATTCGTTTGCAACACATTTGCTCGAAAATGGCGCGGATTTGCGATCCATTCAGCTGATGTTGGGTCACGAAAGCATTACCACGACCGAAATTTATTTACATTTACAATCTGCACATTTGGCTGAAGTGCTGAGCAAATACCATCCGAGGCAGAAGAAGTGATGTGAAAAAAGCACGAATGTTTAATATTTTTTAGACAATGTCGCTGTATCCTTTCTTTGCTGCATTTCAGCCTTTATTTTATCTCGCAAACGGGAAGCGTCCAAATTGCGGCTGTCTAATCGATAGGCTTTATCGGCATGAAAATAAGCTTTTTCCAACGCCTGTTTTTTAAAGTAAACATCGGCATAAACCACTTCAGGTTTGGGCACGCTTATGCCTTTGAAAAATTTTGCCAACGCGTTTGCCCTATCCAATGCTTTGTCAAAATGACCCAATTCGGCCTCCATCGATGCCGCATAACCCATCAAAAAAGGATTTTGTTTTTGCTTGTCGGAAGTGAGTGATTCGAGGGAATCCAAAGCCAGCTCGGCGCCATAATTGGCATGTAAAATCTCAATATATTCAGATTTAAGATAGATTTCATTCGGGTATTTGGAAACCAAGTAACCCAGGTTTTTTTCGGCTGTTTTTAAAGCTGTCTTCAACGCATTTGGTGCTTCCGGACTCTTTTGTTCGCGCAAATTGGTAAAGTAAACCAAACTTTGATAGACATCCAGCAACAATTGCTCATCTCCCTCAACCCTTGATTTTTCTGCTTCTACACGGTTGTATATTTTGATGCGCTCATCAGTGTCTAAGATTAACCGCGCGTAAACACTTTGCCCTATCAAAAAATCTGGGTCTAAATAATTGGCTTTTCGGTACGATCTTTCGGCGGCGGCATATCGACCTTCATCCATGATTTGCTGCCAACCCAATTGATAATGATACAAAGCGGTTTCAGATTTTGATTGATAAGGATGTTTTGCGTTTTCGTTTTTTTGACATGAAGGAATTAATATTATTGAACACATCCAAAAAATTAAATTTGTCTTTTTCATCATGTCGATACTGGTTTTTAAGAAAAAAAGGTTTTAGGCAGAGTTTTTCGAAGTTTTAATTCTTTATCAGTTTGTAAATAGGAATTAATCGAGTTAAATATACCCGAAAAAACGAAAAAAACCTACCTTTACGCAAACTTTAGTAAATGGAATTAAAACTGAGTAAATCATTGTGTTTTTTTGACCTCGAAACAACCGGCACTGATGTCAGCAAAGATCGGATAGTAGAGATATCAATCTTGAAAATTTTTCCCAACGGCAACCGCGAGAGCAAAACTTGGTTGGTCAATCCGGAGATGCCGATTCCGCCCGGAGCAACTGCCATTCACGGTATTACCGATGAAAAAGTTGCCAACGAACCTACCTTCAAACAACTCAGCTCAACCATTTGGAGTTTTATAAAGGATTCTGATTTGGCCGGATACAATTCTGACCGTTTCGACATTCCTTTGCTGGCAGAAGAAATGCTTCGTGTCGGCATCGATTTTGATTTGAAAAATACCAAAACCATCGACGTGCAAACCATTTTTCACAAAATGGAACAACGCACACTCACGGCGGCCTATAAATTCTATTGTGGCAAGAGCTTGGAAGACGCACACTCAGCCGAAGCCGATACCAATGCAACTTACGAAGTGTTAAAATCTCAATTGGACAGGTACAGCGAAGTGTTGGAAAACGATGTGAAAATGCTGTCAACCTTCAGCCAACACAAACGATTTGCCGATTTTGCAGGGTTTATCGCTTTTGATAAAGATGATGAAGAGGTGTTCACCTTCGGGAAACACAAAGGTCGAAAAGTACTCGAAATATTAGAGCTCGAACCGGGTTATTTCAGTTGGATACTCAACGCGGAATTCCCTCTCTACACCAAAAAAGTGTTGACAGCCATCAAATTGAGGGCGTTAAACAACAAATTAAACTAAATGATATGAAGATAGTTTGCATCGGGAGAAATTATGCAGATCACATCAATGAGTTGGCCAATCAACGACCGACCGACCCCGTTATTTTTATGAAACCCGACACAGCTTTGCTTCCAGATGAGCAGGCGTTTGTCATTCCGGAATTTACAAAAAACGTTCACCATGAAGTAGAATTGATTGTCAAAATAGCAAAAAACGGCAAGCACATCAGACCCGAATTTGTCCACAGTTATTATGACGAAATTGGTTTGGGAATAGATTTCACAGCACGCGATGAGCAAGACAAACTCAAAGAAAAAGGCTTGCCTTGGGAAAAAGCCAAAGCTTTTGACGGCTCGGCTGTAGTGGGCAAGTTTCTACCGAAGTCTAATTTTGCCTCGGTCGATAACATCAATTTTTCTTTGAACAAAAACAACCAACAAGTACAGTCCGGAAATGCATCGTTGATGTTGTGGAAAATAGACGAACTCATTGTTTATGTATCTACATATTTCACCTTGCGCAAAGGCGATTTGTTGTTTACCGGAACACCTGCCGGAGTCGGAAAAGTCAATTCCGGAGATGTTTTGGAAGGATTTATTGAAAATGAAACCCTGTTTAAAACCCGTATTTTGTGATGGAAACAAATTATAAGTTATACCGTATCAGAGAAATGGCTGAGGGAGATGAAGATTTTGTGAAAGAATTGGTTTCTGCTTTTCTACAAGAAATCCCTGAGGATATTGTCCACTTGAGAGAAGCTGTTTTGGAACTTAATCATTTGCAAATTAAACATTACGCACACAAAATGAAACCTACCATCGATTTATTCGAAACGGGTTTGCTCGAAGTTATTATGGCACTTGAAAAAATGGGAGAAACAGCAGACGACTACGATGAAATTCGCACCCTTTTTTCAAAAGTATCAACCCAATTGGAAATTGTCATTGCTGAAATGAAACATGATTTTAATATTGCATGAGAGCGGAAATTATCACCATCGGAGATGAAATTCTCATCGGACAAATCGTAGATACCAACTCGGCTTTTATCGCTAAAGAACTCAATAAAATAGGTATTGAAATATTTCAAATCACTTCTGTACACGATGACAGCACACATATTTTACAAGCCTTTAAAGATGCTGAAAACCACGCAGAAATCATCATCATTACCGGAGGTTTGGGCCCCACGAAAGATGACATCACCAAACAAACACTTTGCGCATATTTTGACGATGTTTTGATACAGAATGATGCTGTTTTGGCTCATGTTGAAGAGCTTTTCGCCAAGTATATCAACAACACACCCATATCAGATCTCAATCGGAAGCAGGCATTGGTTCCATCAAAAGCCAAGGTGCTTAAAAATGCATTTGGAACTGCGCCCGGCATGTGGATTGAAAAAAATGACAAAGTTTTCATATCGTTACCAGGGGTTCCTTATGAAATGAAAGCACTCATCGCCAACGAAGTCGTTCCAAGGCTGTTGACACATTTTAAAAGACCGTTTATAGTACACAAAACCGTACTCACTTATGGACTTGGCGAAAGTGTCATCGCCGAACGCATTGCCGATTGGGAAGATCATCTGCCGGCATTTATCAAATTGGCCTATTTACCCAATTTGGGCAAGGTACGGCTCAGGTTGTCTGCAAAAGGATCATCGCTTCCGGAAATAGAGCAGGAGGTAAGTCGCCAGTTAGCAATGCTGATGCCAATGATTGCAGATATTTATGTAGGCATGGAAGAAGATGAAGAAATTGAACAATCCATCGGCAAGCTGTTTACCCAAAAAGGCAAAACATTGGCATTGGCAGAAAGCTGCACCGGCGGTAAATTAGCGAGTAAATTCACTACAAATCCCGGTGCGTCAAAATATTTTATGGGAGGCGTGGTTTCTTATGCGACCGCATCAAAAGAAGACATTTTGAAGGTTCCGTCTCAGCTGATTAATCAATTTACAGTGGTGAGTGCAGAAGTTGCGCAAAGCATGGCCACACAGGCTCAAAAACTTTTCAATTCAGATTATGCATTGTCCACAACCGGAAATGCCGGCCCTACAAAAGGCGACTCGGAGGCAGAAGTCGGGACGGTTTTCATCGCATTGGCAACACCAAACGGCGTGTTTTCAGAAAAATTCGAGTTCGGAAAAAACCGCGATCGAGTCATTGGGAAAGCTGTCAATAAGGCACTTGAGATATTATTTAAAGAAATTTTGAAAAACTAAGATTTTTGGTTTGTACATCCGATAATTATTTCGTTAATTTGCACCCTGTTTTTAACAACGATAATATAGCACTATGTCAAGAGCTTGCCAACTTACCGGAAAAAAGGCGATGACCGGAAACAAAGTTTCCCATGCCATGAATAAAACCAAGAGAAAATTTGATGTAAACTTGGTTAAGAAAAGATTTTACATACCGGAAGAAGACAGATGGGTTACTTTGAAAGTAACAACATCAACTCTGAAAACGATTAACAAAAACGGCATTGCAGCTGTTCTCAAAAAAGCTAAAGCCAAAGGTTTTATTAAACAATCAGCATAAACATCAGTATCATGGCAAAAAGAGGCAATAGAATACAAGTCATCATGGAATGTACCGAGCACAAAACTTCCGGTATGCCCGGCACTTCACGATACATTACTACCAAAAATAAAAAGAACACTCCAGATCGTTTGGAATTGAAAAAATTCAACCCGATTCTTAAAAAAGTGACTGTTCATAAAGAAATAAAATAACATAAGTCATGGCAAAAAAATCAGTAGCAACCTTGCAAACAGGTTCAAAAAGATTGACCAAAGCAATCAAGATGGTAAAATCACCAAAATCTGGTGCATACATATTTGTTGAAAGTATCATGATACCTGAAAAGGTGGATGAATTTCTGAAAGCAAAATAATTTTCAAAAATATATTTTAAAACCATCCAGTCGGATGGTTTTTTTGTGTCTAATCGGGAACGTAAACCTCCAAAACATCGGCATTTTCAGCTTTGAGTACGATTGATTTTTGGCTGGCGGGAATCAAAATAATTTCACCGACTTTTAAATTTTGCTCTTCTGATTCGCAGGTAAATTGAACTTCCCCAGAGACAACCATGTATATTTTGAAGGAATCATTCGTTGTCAAATCTAAATGAACTTCTCCGGACACAGGTATAAGATTGGTCACAAAATAAGGACATGCAACCATCTGGTTTGGCTGATTCAAAATTTTTGTGTAATCGACCTTAAAATCTCGATTACCCGAATAATTAATGGCTTCCAATGCCAATTCTGTATGTAATTCGCGGGTGTTTCCGTTTTTGTCTTTGCGGTTAAAGTCATACACGCGATAGGTTATGTCTGATGTTTGCTGAATTTCGGCCAATAAAATTCCAGCACCGACGGCATGAATAGTTCCGGTTTTTATGAAAAATGTATCTCCGGTATCGACTGACTCATAGTGTAAAAGATCGGTTAAACAGTTTTTGCCCAACGACTTTTGATAGACTTCTTTGTTAACTGATTTCTCAAAACCCACGATAAGTTTCGCATTCTTTTCAGCTTGCATCACATACCACATCTCGGTTTTTCCAAAAGTTTGATGGCGTTTTTGAGCCAATGCATCATCCGGATGAACTTGTATCGATAAATCTTCCCGTGCATCGATAAACTTAATCAGCAAGGGAAAGGTATCCCCAAATTTCTGATAATTCTTTTGCCCGACCAATTCGCCCTTGTGTTTTTTTAAAACCTCACGCAAAGATTGCCCTTTGAGCGCACCGTTTTGAACAATTGAAACATCGCCTTCCACATCCGATAGTTCCCAACTTTCACCAATCAAATCAGTTTGAATGTTTTTTTTCAAGACTTGTTTGAGTTTGTTGCCGCCCCAAATCCGTTCTTTAAAAATGGGGGCAAACCGCAACGGATATAAACTGCTCATAGATTTTGAAGTTTATCGATGGTTTCTTTTGCTTTTTTGATGTGTAGGGAAGCGTTCATGCTGTCAAATACCAGCACGACAATTCCATTTTTGTCAACTACATAGGTTACTCGTCCCGGAATTAATCCGAATAAATTGCTCGGAACACCAAAACGTTTTCGCACTTTGTTGCCGCTGTCTGATAACAAAATAAAAGGGAGTTTATAGGATTTCGAAAATTTCAGGTGACGAGACACGCTGTCGTCACTGATGCCGATGACTTCAGCCCCCATTGTTTTAAAATCTTCATAACTGTCTCGAAACGAGCACGCTTCTTTGGTGCAACCCGGCGTGTAGTCTTTCGGGTAGAAATAGATAACCAAAACTTTTTTCCCGATGAGCGAAGCTATTGAAAAAGCATTGCCGTCTTGGTCTTTTAAGCTGAATTCGGGAATTTTATCGCCCATTTGAATAGCCATATCAGTCTTCGGTGTAGGTTACAAAATTTCGAGGCGTTTCATAAAGTGTGATTTCGAGTTTAAGATTTCCATCCAATCGATTTTTGATTTTTGACCAAATAATACGCGAGATATTTTCTGCTGTTGGATTGAGTGTTTTAAATTCATCAACCTCTAAATTCAGGTTTTTATGGTCAAACGGAATTTCTATTTCCTGATAAATAATGTCTTTTAAGATTTTTAAATCCATCACAAAACCCGTTTGTGGATTGATTTCTCCAGTAACGCTGACCACAAGCTCGTAGTTGTGGCCATGATAATTCGGATTGCTGCATTTGCCAAAAATTTCAGCATTGTATGCATCCGTCCATTCTTTTCTGAACAGCCTATGTGCTGCGTTGAAATGAGCTTTGCGGTGAACGGTTGCTTTCATTTTTTTACTTGGCGGTTAAGGGTTTCGTAAAACTTGTCGAATATGATTTTAAACCATTCGGTATAGACATCGGGATGTTCACTTAAATCCGCCTTTATGGCATCGATTGGCATCCATTTCCAAGCAGCAACTTCCGCCGGATTTATCTTCGGATTTTCTTCAAAATAGCCAATTAGAACATGGTCGAACTCGTGTTCTGTCAATCCATTGTCGAAGGGTGCTTTGTAGATAAAGGAAACCAAGTCAGAAAGTTCGGTTTTAAAACCCATCTCTTCAAAAAGCCTGCGCTTGCCCGCTTCTACATTCGTTTCGCCTTCTCGTTGGTGACTGCAACAAGTGTTTGTCCACAAGCCGGGTGAATGATACTTATCAAGTGCACGCTGTTGCAGCATGAGTTCGCCCGATTTATTCAAAATAAAAACCGAAAAAGCCCGATGAAGCAAACCTTTTTCATGTGCTTCCATTTTCGGCATCAATCCAATTGGTGTATCGTTGGTGTCAACCAAAATTACTTTTTCTTCTAACATGAAATTTTTATTTCAAAAATACAAAATTCAAATGGAATAAATCGAAATAGAAATCGGTGAACTCGGAAAGGGAAGATAGAAAATGATATTTTTAAATCAATTTGTTAAAGCAGCAAAGGTGTCCCCTCGGCGAATATCTCCTGATGAAAATCCTTTTTTGAACCAATAAATACGTTGTTCGGAAGTGCCATGTGTGAAAGCATCGGGGACAACACGACCGTTAAATTTTCGCTGGATGGCATCGTCACCCACCGCGTTTGCAGCGCTGAGCGCCTCTTCTATGTCACCTTCTTCTAAATAAGTACGATTGTAATGCGCCCAAAGTCCTGCATAAAAATCGGCTTGTAATTCTAATGCGACAGAAAGTTTGTTGGCTTCGATTTCAGACAAATCACTTTGTAATTTCCTGACTTTGGCAGATGTTCCCAGCAAGGTTTGCACATGGTGGCCAACTTCATGCGCCATGACGTAGGCTATGGCAAAATCACCTCCTTTTGCGCCAAAACGCGTGCGAAGTTCCTCGAAAAAAGACAAATCCATATAAACTTTGTGATCGGCCGGACAATAAAACGGTCCGGAAGCTGAGCTTGCACCACCGCAGGCAGTCTGTACGGCTGCCCTAAACAAAACCAATTTTGGCTCTTCATAGTTCAACTTGTTTTCTTGAAATATTTGATGCCAAACATCTTCGGTATCAGCCAAAACAGTTGCTGTGAAAACACCCATTTCTTCTTCCTCTTGACTCAGCGGCTCAGACGAAACTGTTTCGGTTTGCTGTTGAAGTTGGTTTTGTACTTCTTGAAGTAGTTGTGCGTTGTCACCCCCCATAAACATTTGAAGTAGCAAAAAAATGAGACCTATCGCTCCGCCGCCGATGGCTATTTTGCGCCCCGATCCGGAAGTTCTTCGGTCTTCGAGATTGTCACTTTGTCTTCTTCCTTGCCATTTCATGGGGTTTTGGAATTTGGATTAAAAAAAGTAAATATAAAATATTTCACGAAAGTTCATTCAATAAAATTAAAAAAACCTCTTCGCAAAAAGAGGCTTTCCAATCTCAATCATTCGTTAGTTTAGTTCTCTGAAAGGATGATAAATTCTGATCTTCGGTTAACTTGATGTTGTTCTTGACTGCATGATACACCGTTTGAACATTCATTCAATAAAGCGGTTTCTCCATACCCTTTACTGGTTAATCGGGAAGCGTCGATTCCGCCAACTTCAACCAAATATTTGAGGGTTGATTGATTTCTGCGTTCCGATAATTTCAGGTTGTAATTGTCGTTGCCACGGCTGTCAGTGTGTGACCTAACATCAATTTTGAGTTCAGGATATTGTTGCATTGCAACGACTATTTTTTGCAATTCAATTTCGGCATCCGGCCTGATTTTAGCTTTGTCGAAGTCGAAATAGATTGGATTGAGTTGTAATATTTTAGCCAAATCCACACCTTCTTCCACCTTGTTTTTTGTTTTATTCAACGGTATTTTGACGAAACCAGATTTGTCAAATTCCATTACGTTTATACGAATTTCATTGGTCAGATAATCTTCTTTTTCACCTTTGACAAGCAACTCGTCCGCACAATTGGCATCGAAAGAAAACACGGCATCTTCGCCCAAAGTTCTTTTTTCAAGTTGCGAACCTAACGAGTTTGAAAGTGTTGCGGTTGCATTGGGAATGGCGAGTCCGGTTTCGGCATCAACAATGATTCCTCTTAAAATGGCTAAACAGTTCAGACTAAACGCATAGATATCATCATCGCCAATTCCGCCGGGTCGATTGGATGACAAATAGCCGATTCCACTCGTTTCATCAGCAAAATAAGCAAAATCATCGGAAGGGCTGTTGAGCGGTTTCCCAACATTTGAAACAACAACATCCGAAGTTGGATTGGAAAGAAAATCAGCGATATTTTCTACCTTGAAAATATCCAAACCACCCAAGCCGGGATGACCATCGGAAGCAAAATAAAGGTTGTCACTCCCATCGATAAATGGGAAAGTTTCGCGCCCTTCGGTGTTGATAATTGAACCTAAATTTTTGGGTAATCCAAAAGTTCCGTCACCGTTTATTTCGATGTAATAGATGTCAGATTGACCTACCGCTCCCGGCATATCAGAAGCAAAAAACAAGTATTTGCCGTTTTGGCTGACAAATGGATGCGAAACATTGTAATCATCGCTGTTGAAAGGCAAAGGTTCAACGTTTTTCCATTCACCTTTTTCGAAAGTGGCTTTGAAAATTTTCAGATTGTTGATGTTTTCAGCATCTTTTTTGAGTCTTCCTCTGAAGTAGTTGTTTCGGGTGAAATAGATGGTTCCAAAATCGGGACTGAACGAGGCGGATGATTCGTGCATTCGCGAATTGACATCACCGGGAAGTTCGATAATGTCTGAAAACATATTTTGTGTCGCAGCATATTGTCGTGCCAAGTAAAGATTCAGAAAAGGTTGGGTGTTCCAGCCGTATTTAGGTCCGTTGTCGCGAGCGGAGGTAAAAACCAATTGACCGTTTAAAAATGAAGTTCCAAAATCGGACAATTGGGTATTGATACTCAGATTTTTGAGTTCAAAATCATTTGAGTTTTCAGAAATTTCTTTCAACAATTGAGTGGAAGAAATATAATTATTTGCACGCGAATCATCAGATTTTACTTCTTTGAATTTTGTCATCCAACGATCGGCTTCATCATATTTCTCAATGCCTTTTAGGCTTTGCGCGTAGCGAAAATAATATTCCGGGTCGATTTTTTCATTGAGTGCCATGAGTTCGCCATACCATTTTTGGGCTTGTTTCATTTGATTGGTAAAATAGTAGGCATCTCCCAGTTTTTGAAACAAATCGACAGATTTGTATCCTTTTTCGGCTACTTTTTCGAGAATTTGAATAGTCTTGATGTAAGCAAATTGCTCGTTGCTTTTTTCAGCCCTGTTAAGCGCGTTTATCTGAGAAAAAGAATTATTTGGGAGCAGTAACATCGTTACCACTATACTTGCTAAACTGATAAGTCGAGATAATTTCATAGTCGAAGATATTAGAAGAATCTGGGTGAACGAACGCGAGCTTTGGACAATTCAAATCGGAGGAAAATTTCATGCGAGCCGCTGTTGAATTCCCCAAGTCTTGTGGTATCACTATCATAGGCGTAACCTAAAAAGATGTTGTCATTGATTTGAAAACCAATCAAACCGCTGACGGCTGAGGTCCATCGATAGGCAACACCAAAAGTGACGGCTTCTCGGTACATAAAATTGGCCGATGCGTCCCATTGGAGCGGAGCGCCTTCCACGGCTTTAAAAATGGTAGCCGGTTTGAATTTGAAATCTCTGTTTAAATCGAACACATAGCCGCCCATCAAAAAGTAGTGGATTCGTTCCCGTGCTAAAAGTGTACGTGAAGAGGTTTGGTTGGAATTGTTGGAACGGTCAAAATGATCAGTTTCCACCAAATTGGGTGCGGATAGTCCAACATACCAATTGTCGGATGAGTAATAAACACCCACGCCGAAATTGGGATTGAACTCGTTGTCAATATTCGATTGAAACGCCGGGTCATTGGGATCTTGCAGGTTTAGTTTTGAAAAATCTACGTCCAATAGATTTCCACCAACTTTCAGCCCGAAAGAAAGCCGATTAAAAGCAGATGTTTGGATAGTATAAGAAAAGTCAATGTCAAAGGTGGTTTCTTTGGTTGG
>PHDQ01000223.1 GCA_002841025.1 Bacteroidetes bacterium HGW-Bacteroidetes-13
AGATTTGGATTAAGAAGAGCCGTATGAATCGAGAGGTTCACGTACGGTTCTGTGAGAGGCTTAGGGGTGAAATTCCCCTTTGCCTACTCGACTTTTATTTTTTCGTATTCGTTTGCTTTAATTACTTTGGTTTTTATTTTCAACTTCTCATAAGTTTTTTCCGCTTTGTATTTGCATCTTTCGTCATTTGTGACAAAAAAATCGCAATGAGAAGCATAAAAAGTATGTAATGCGTCGTCAAACATATTATTAAAGTTGCTGTCAGTTTTATAACCTTGTAAATCATATTTATAGAACGTTTCAATAATTTTTGAATACGCGTTATTTTCACTTGTTTTTGATTTTGGTTCATACAATTCTGATATTTCAAATATATCTAAATGTTTAGGTAAACCATCAAAATTTGATTTTATAGATTTAACCATTTGAGGATTATTTCTATGTTTAGTTAAACTTTGAACCAAATAAGATTTAAAAGATTTGTATAAACTATAATCAGATTTTAATCTACTTTGGAAATCAAAAATATCTTCCATTAAAGCTAGTTGATTATTTTCTATTCGTGATTTTGGATACATTATTCCAAACATTGGGTCAACAGAATATCCTTTTTTAAATTCTGGAGGAAGCGGAATTAATTTATATAATTCTGCAATATTTGGTGCATTTGGTATTTCTTCAAAATTTAAAACTTCAAGAAATGAAGTTGGTTCAAATTCCCATTCAGTTTTTTTTTCTTCAAAGAATTCTTCAATGTTTCTAAAATGCCAAGTTGTTTCGTTTCTTCCCCAATATTGACAAATGCATAAATCATTTGTTAGTTTTTTTATGCTGTTTAAATGACCTACAATATAATCTGGATTTTTTTGAAAACCTCTGAATAAATCGTTAAGATGAGCGTTTGAATAAGGAACAACAATTCTCTTTTCAAGAATTAAGCTTTCTATTTCTGTATAAATAGTTCTTTCTGATTCTTCTAATTTTTCTTTTTTCTCAATTCTATCAAAAATGTTCAAATCTATGTATACATTCATTTGTTTTAATTTTATTTATTTCAGAATAAAAATGGGAAAAGCCCCGAAGGGCTTTTCTTGCGGAGAGTAAGGGATTCGAACCCTTGAAACCCGTAGGTTTTACCGAGTATCAATCGGCTACATTACCACTCTGTCAACTCCGAAAAAATAACATTTAAATTTTCTCGGAAATGATTCCGCTTTTCAAAAGTAATAACATTATTTACCAAAACCTACTTTTAAGTACTGATTTTCTGCGTTCTGCGGTAAAATAGCTACTAACTACAAAATATCACCAAATATATACAACTTTTTTTAAAACCCATCCCGCATTTGAGCGTGGGTGGTGGGTCGCCAAAAGCGGTTCAGGAAATTGTTCGGCAACTTGGCGTTAGAAACTGTGTTAAGCTTGATTGAAAAGTTTGGTTTCTGATTTTCATTCTCTCCGAGTTTCGCCCATTGCCATCTAACGCTCAAAATAGTGGTTTCAACACCAACAGTTTGAGACTAACGAATCCTTCGATTTCCAGTGCTCAACCCAACACCTTCAGCTTGGCAAAACGCAGCAGCAGTTTTTTCACGCCGCCCAATTCAAATTTGATTTCAGCTTTTCGGTCGCCGCCCGTGCCTTCCAAGGAAATGATTTCTCCCTTGCCGAAACGTTCATGCATCACGATGTTGCCGGCCACTAATTGGTTGTCAAACAGATTGGCTTTTTCCAACGGTTGCGCCAAGTCTGGTTTGAGTTTGCGCAGTTTGCGAATTTGTTCTTGGGTCGGCCCTTTCGGTGGCGTGCCTGCCACAGGTTTTGAAAGCCGGAGTTTAGACAGATCGGGGTCGCCAAAAATGTCACCGTTCACAAATTGTTTAAACCGCGGCGGGTTGCTCGGCATTTGGAAATCGAGGTATTTGTCGTCTATTTCTTCAATGAATCGGCTGGGTTCGGCATCGGTGAGTTTGCCCCAACGATAGCGCGATTGGGCAAAACTCAAATAGGCGCGTTTCTCGGCGCGGGTAAGTGCCACATAAAACAATCGGCGCTCTTCCTCCAAATCCGATCGGGTGTTCAGGCTCATCGCCGAAGGAAATAAATCTTCCTCCAAACCCACGATAAATACGTGTGGAAACTCCAAACCTTTGGCCATGTGGATGGTCATCAGCGACACCTTGTCTTCATTGGGCAATCCTTTGTCTAAATCGGATGCCAATGAAATGTCTTCCAAAAACTCGGTCAGCGAGCCGGTCGCACCTTCCACTTCTTTTTGCCCTTCGATGAAATCTTTGATGCCGTTCAGCAACTCTTCGATGTTATCAATCCGGGAAATTCCCTCGGGTGTGCCGTCTTTTTTGAGTTCTTGTAACAAACCCGATTTCCGTGCCACGTGAGAAGACAGGTCGAAGGCATCATAAGTCTGGTTGAGCACCTGAAAACTCTGAATCATGGTGACAAAATCTTCCAAACGTTGGATGGTTGGTTTGTTGAGTTTGAGGTCGATTTTATCCAAGTGTTGCATCACTTCAAAAATCGAGCGTTTGTAGTGATTGGCAGCTACGGTTAGTTTTTCGAGGGTGGTGTCGCCGATGCCGCGAGCCGGATAGTTGATTACCCGCACCAAAGCTTCTTCGTCATTCGGGTTGACAATCAGCCGTAAATAGGCCACCACATCTTTGATTTCTTTGCGTTGGTAGAAAGACAAACCACCGAAAATTCGATACGGAATATCTTGTTTGCGCAAGGCATCTTCGATGGATCTCGATTGGGCATTGGTGCGATACAACACAGCAAAATCGCGGTTGTACATCTGAAGGTTCATTTTGTTTTCAAAAATGGTACTCGCTACAAATCGACCTTCCTCAGCATCGGTCAGCAATCTTTTGACGAGTATTTGATCGCCGTCTTCGTTGTGAGTCCAAATGACTTTTTCGAGTCGTTGTTTGTTTTTGTCAATCAGTGAATTGGCTGCTTCCACTATGTTTTTGGTCGAGCGGTAGTTTTGTTCAAGCCGATAGATCGCCACGTTTTCGTAGTCTTTTTGAAAATTGAAAATATTCTGAATATTCGCCCCGCGAAAGGCATAAATACTCTGCGAATCGTCGCCGACCACACAGATATTTTGAAATCGGTCAGACAACATTTTCACGATTAAATACTGGGAGTGATTGGTGTCCTGATACTCATCCACCAAAATATATCGAAAACGATCTTGGTACTTCATCAACACCTCCGGAAAACGCGTCAGCAGCTCGTTGGTGCGCAAGAGCAAATCGTCAAAATCCATCGCGCCGGCTTTGAAACACCGTTCTACATAGTTGTGGTAAACTTCCCCCAAGCGTGGTTTTTTGGACATGGCATCGGCCTCCATGAGTTCGGGGTCGTTCAGATAAGCACGGACGGTGATGAGGTTGTTTTTATAGCTCGATATGCGGTTGAGCACTTGTTTGGGTTTATACACTTCTTTGTCCAACTGCATTTCCTTGATGATGGTCGAGATCAGGCGAAGGCTGTCTTGGGTGTCGTAGATGGTGAAATTGGATGGAAAACCGAGTTTAGCACCTTCAAACCGGAGAATTTTGGCAAAAATGGCATGAAAAGTTCCCATCCACAGGTTTTTGGATTCGGTATTGCCGACGATTTTGCCAATTCGATTTTTCATCTCTTTGGCGGCTTTGTTGGTAAAAGTCAGGGCAAGTATGTTGAACGCATCCACGCCTTGATGCATCAGGTTGGCGATGCGAAAAGTGAGGACACGCGTTTTTCCCGAACCCGCTCCGGCAATGACCATCAGCGGACCGTCTTTGTGCAATACAGGTTTTAACTGTGCTTCGTTCAGCGTTTTTAAAATGGCTTCCAAGATGTGTTTTTGATGATTGAATTGTGTGCGTGAAATTAACCAAAGTCTTTGGGTTAATAAAAT
>PHDQ01000224.1 GCA_002841025.1 Bacteroidetes bacterium HGW-Bacteroidetes-13
GCAGGTATCGAGAAGCTTGAAATTGTAGCGTTCTCGATACGTTTTATTAGAAAAAGGGGTCACATTTTTCAATAAAACACTCGAACAGACGAAATTTGTGTCGATTTTTTCATTAGACTGAATAGTTACAGAATGATTAGAATCTTTCAAGTTGTTTTAAAAATTAAATCACCTTTAACATCAAGTTTGCGCAGGCAAACAACTATCAATAAAAATGCGATAACATATATGAAAGACCTCCTTGATAAACTTCCCGGTTTAGCCAAAAAATCGGAACGCGAAACCAAAAAGTTTCTGAATCATCTCCAACACAAACCGCCCAAAGATTTGGATAAAGTGATGGAAAATCTTCACGAAGAAACTTTTTGCAAGACCGATTGTATGCAATGTGCCAATTGCTGTAAAACCACAGGACCACTGTTTTTGAGACCCGATATCGACCGTATCTCCAAATACCTCAAAATGAAACCCACCGATTTTGAAACGCAGTTTCTTCATCAGGATGAGGACAACGATGTGGTGTTGCAGCAACTTCCTTGTGTTTTTCTCAATGCCGACAACTCCTGCAACATCTATGATGTGCGACCGAGAGCTTGCAAAGAGTTTCCGCATACCGATCGGAAGAAATTCTATCAAATCAACCATCTTACCCTGAAAAACGTAGCCATCTGTCCAGCTACTTATGAGATTGTCGAGAAAATGAAACTGCTTTATGCCGCAAAAAATGAAGATAAATTCAGAAAGTAAAACCTTTTTTAATTTGAGATATAATCATCGTTCAAGATTATTTTTCCGCTGAATAAATCAAATAATTTGCCCTGACTTTTTTAAATGCGTCCAATCCGGCTTCCCAAGTTTTTCGGATTTCAGCTTCCGAAAGCCCGGCTTCGATTTGTTGTTGCAAGACCGATGTACCCGCTAATTTGATAAAATAACTGTTGAAAAACGATTTTTTATCTGACGTATTTTGATAGGCCTTGATGAGCCATTTGAGTTCCAATCGATTCACTTTTTCGGCGTTTGACAAATCTTCACCATGACAAATCTTTCCTTCGTATATCGGATGTTTGGCACCTTCGTTGGGTTGAGGCGTAAACCGGAAAGGAAATACGGCGGGAGACAGATTCGGCGAACCGTAAATCTGAAATTGCCGGTCGGTGCCTCTGCCGACACTGACGTTGGTTCCTTCAAAAAAACACAAGCTCGCATACAGATTGATGGCTTGGTCGTTTGGCAGGTTGGGTGACGGTTTCACGGGTAAACTATATTTCATATCATGCGAATAGTTCAAACAAGGCACTACTTTCAAATCGCATTGAAGTACTTGTCCTGAGCTTGTCGAAGGGTTCAACCATTTCTCACCGTTGATCATTTGGGCGTATTCACCTATCGTCATTCCGTGCAACACAGGAATCGGGTGCATCCCGACAAAACTCGTGTAGGCTTTGTCCAAAATTGGCCCGTCCACCACGTCACCGTTCGGGTTGGGGCGGTCTAAAATCAACAATTCAATACCGTTTTCCGCACAGGCTTCCATCAGATAATGCAAGGTAGATATATAGGTGTAAAATCGCGCACCCACATCTTGCAGATCAAAGATCATGATATCCAAGCCTTTCAGCTGCTCAGGTTTGGGTTTTTTGTTGTCGCCATATAAGGACACAATCGGCAGCCCGGTTTTTGCGTCTTTTCCGTCCGAAATTTCTTCTCCCGCATCTGCCGTCCCCCTGAATCCGTGTTCGGGCGCGAAGACCGAAACCAAATTCACCCCCGATGCCAGCAAAGTGTCTGCCAAATGTGTGTAGAAATCTTGAGAATCCGGACGCTTAAAAACCACGGTCGTCTGATTGGCAACCAACCCCACTTTTTTGTTTTTCAATAAAGGTAGATACATTTGCATGCGGTTCGCACCGACGATGATTGGAACTTTAGCTGTAGGAGAAGTCTGTACAGAAAAATCAGAAATTTCATTCGTTTTGCGGTCGATTGCATTTTCTTTGCAGGAAGTCGATACCAACAAACAGAATAAAAATGTACTTTTGAACAATCGAAATATAAAAGACATAGCAGTTGAATTTTGAATGGTTTATCGTCCGTCGGATGCTTTCCGCGAAAGGGAATAAAGATAGTATTTCGGCACCAATTATTAAAATTGCCATTGCGGCCGTAGCCATCGGAATGGTCATCATGTTGGTGGCTGTTTCCACAGGGGTCGGTCTTCAAAAAAAAATCAGAGAAAAAGTCGCCGCTTTCAATGGTCACATCCAAATTTCCAATTTCGACAACAACAACTCCAAGGTATCTGTCAACCCCATTTCCATTCACCAGGATTTTTATCCCAAGGGATTTTCGAAGATCCCTGAGATTAATCACATCCAAGCAGTCGCCACCAAGGCAGCCATCATCCGAACCGAGACCACCTTTGAAGGAATCGTCGTCAAAGGAGTAGGGAAAGATTATCGCTGGGATTATCTCAAAGAATACCTGGTCGATGGCAACATCCCAAACTATTCGGATTCGCTGAACGCGCAAGTGCTTGTTTCAAAATACTTGGCAGATCGACTTCAACTCAAAGTCGGCTCGCGATTCAATACCTATTTCCTCAAAAAAGACGCTTCCCAAACACCCAATTTACGCGTTTTTCAAGTGTCCGGCATTTTCGATTCCGGTTTTCAGGAATTTGACCAAACCTACCTCTTCGCAGACATACGTCACATTCAGCGCATCAACAAATGGCAAGCAGACCAAGTCGGCACCTTCGAGATTTTTATCAATGACATTGCTAAAATAAAACAAATCGGCGACCGGGTCTATGCACAAACCCCTTCCAACCTCGATGCGCAAACCATCGCCGATGCCTATTTCTCCATTTTTGAATGGCTCTCCCTCTTCGATTTCAACATCGCCCTCATCCTCGGCATCATGATACTCGTGGCGGGCATCAACATGATAACAGCTCTGCTTGTCCTTATTCTCGAGCGAACGTCCATGATCGGACTCCTCAAATCGCTCGGCTCCACAGACCAGAGCATCCGAAAAATTTTCCTCATCAATGCCGGCTACCTTATCACCATCGGGCTCTTCCTGGGCGATCTCATCGGATTCTTGCTCATCCTCAGCCAAAAATATTTTGGACTTATCAAACTCGATCCCGAAAACTACTACGTTTCCGAAGCACCGGTCTATTTGAGTCTTACACATTTCCTGCTGCTCAATTTAGGCACCATGCTCCTTTGCTTACTCATGCTCGTCATACCTTCCTACATCATCACCAAGATTCAACCTTCACGCGTTTTGCGGTTTCAATAATTTTTTGGAGCACCACAGTTAGTGCTTGTTTGCGGTGGTTTCTTCCCGCTTTCGCTCCTAGTCTCGACAAACTTGCACGCAAGTTTGTCGAGGACTATCCGCTCTATCGGGGCTAAAGACATTCTTTTCGCTCTGTCAACTGGGGTTTTATAAGACACTTTTTTAGATTTCTAACCAAACTGCGAAGATCTAATCGAAACATTCTTGTCAATTCAGAAACCAAACTCAGGCAAAAGTGACGCTTTCTCACCTTTTTTGGAGATGCTGATGAGCATATCTAAGCAGGGTTGGAGCGTTTTCTACCTCTCCTTTGGAGCGGGCTGGGGTGGGGTTTTACACTTTTTTCAATTTTCCTGAAAAATATATTTGTATCTAATCGTCAGGATGTCAAATTATTAATCAGTTTACCGCTCGCTGACGTTTTTAAATGCAATGGTTAGACTTGCAGGATTGGAAAATCGCACTATCTTTGCAGCCCGATTCACTTGAAATACCTACTAAAATAAAGGTAAAGAGCTTGTTTAAAGCCCCTTAAAAAAAACCTTTAAAAAAGTAAAAAAAAGATTTGGAAAGGAAGGAAAAAGGGTTTTATATTTGCACCCGCTTTCAGGGG